>JBHLPN010000393.1:0-2807 GCA_048939445.1 Promethearchaeota archaeon
ATGGACTCCCTTCACCATATAATTATTTTTTATGGCCATTGATTCTTATTGTAATTGCAGTAGTATTACTGTTCATTATTGTCAAATATGTCATTCTGCCCAGAACAGGAATTGCCAAACCTGGTCCTTCATTAAAATCAATGAGAAAGAAATTATTTATAGCTATTTTTATTCAATTAGCAATCCATATAGTTCTTATTTTTTTATTAGTTATTGGAAGTGGATCTGGAATACATGTAGAAGGAATTACATTTATCTTAATCGTAGGTTTATTTATTATGCCTATTTTTGGTATTATAGCTTATTTAATGAAATATTCACGATTGTATTTAATCGGAATGCTTATTTGGTTGGGTATATTCATCAATGAGCTATTGCATGATTTTTTAGATTATAAAATTAGATATCTCTTATCATATGGAATTACGGGAACTATTATTTTTTTTATAGGGCTAATAATTTTTATTCGATTTCTTAAAAAATATCCATTACAAAAAGGAGATAGTATGAAAAATGTCTGAAGATATAGATTTGAAAACACTTGAGAAAAGAGCATATAGATCAACATTTGATGATGGTATATGGGATTTATTCATTGGATTGATTATTTTAAGTTTAGGTTTGGCACCATTATTTAGTTTAGTTACTAATTTACCTGAGTTTTGGAATTCAATCATTCCCGCGTTAATTATTAATACTATAGCATTTCTAATATTCTACTTAGGGAAAAAATATATTACAATCCCCCGTATAGGGTACGTCAAATTTGGACCAAAACGCAAGTCAAAACAACTTAAACTAAAAGTCTTCTTATTAATTGTATTTATTATAAACGTTGTTCTGTTCATATTACCTTTTACAGGTTTAATTGACTATATCCAAATCGGGCCTCTATTATTTACATTATTACTGGGATTTGGAATGTTTACACTCCCATTTTGCGTGGTAGCTTATTTCTTAGATTTTTCTAGATTGTATTATTATGCTTTTTCAGTCGGTATAGGCTTCTTTTTAACAGATTTTCTAACTCCATATGTAGGGTATCTTCTGGATATAATTATCATCTTTAGTATTATAGGATTCACCATTGTACTAATTGGTTTATATTACTTTATTTACTTCTTAAAAAAATATCCCTTATCTAAGCAGGAGGAATTTGATGGCAAAGAAGAAAGCAGAATCAGATGAAATTATCCAACCTCTCAGTGACATTGACAAGGTTATTCATGAGCCTGCTAGGCTAATGATTATGTCATATTTGTATGTAGTTGAGAGTGCTGATTTTGTTTTCTTAAGAAATCAAACGGGTCTAACTGACGGAAACCTTAGCTCGCATCTAAGCAAACTCGAATCTGCTGGATATGTAGATATTGATAAAAGATTCAAGGGTAAAAAACCTCAAACAATGATGAAACTCAGTTTAAAAGGTCGAAAGGCTTTTGAACTGTACCGTGAAAAAATGGAACGAGTTTTAAGTGGATTGAGTGAAAAATAGGTATTTTAAAGAAATTCTAAGTAAAATTATTATATCAAAAAGAAATAAATATAATTAATGATAAGCTCTTAAAAATTACCTAATCTTTATTTCTCATGAAATTCTCCAAGTATAGAACCTTATTAATTTTATTTTTTATTTATATTGTATTTTGGATAATTATAATTAGTGTTTTAAACAATCTATTTCAACCAGCAGTTCCAATAGCATTAACACGTTTTGTACCTTTAGATAATGTGCTTTTGGAGCTTGCTATTATTTTCATAATATACCTCCCTCTTTCTTCATTAATTGGATTAATTATTGGAGGTTATCTCATTGCCCCTATGATTTTATACTTACATAAAAAAATTTATGGTTCAAAAATGTATTATGGAATTCAAACGGAGCAAAGAGAAGAAAAAATAAAGTTATTTTCAAAGAGTTTTTTTCCAATACTAATGGCAATTAATCTTGCGTCGATTTTTTTTACTCCCACTATAGTACAATTTATCTTAACGGCAGATGTAACCAATATATTTGAAGATGTTTCTAAAATACCTATGTTAACTAGATTTTTCACAGAGGTGATTTTACTTACATTAACATTTGGATTAGCAACGATGTTTTTCTCATCAGTTTGGTTTATAAAAGATTCTGGAATAATTTATTCGAATAAACAAAAAATAGAAGACTCAAGTGAACATGTTATTTTACGTTCTATTGGTGATTGGTTTCAAACAATTTTAAGAAGTTATGCAGGGATTGGAGCTATAATTACTTATATTTTGGTTGTTTATGATTTTATAACAAAATTTATAAAAAATTTTGGCTTGCCTGGAAATATTTTCAATATTCCTAGCTTGGTTTTATGGTTGGGAATGCCACTCTACTTAATAATTTCTTTAATCCCTACGTTAATTATCAACGATTTATTGAAAAGAAGAAGGATAAATTACATCAAAAAAGTTAGTAACAAAGTTGGTATCAAAGATACTGCCATCATTTCATTTGAATTTAAAAAAGAATCAGAAGTTTAGTTCAAATTTTCATGAAATTATTATTTATTTTAGATTTTATTAGATTATTTAGATTCTTTTTCTAAAATTAATTTTGAACATTCGAGAGCACTCTTAGCTGCCATTTCTGTTCCAATTCCCCATCCACCTGCATCTCCTCCAACTAAGTACAATCCCTCAATTGGTAATTTTGGAGAGGGTCTATCATTACCTGTTTGATTCATTATTTGAGCAAGCCCTATAGCTGAAGCTTGCTTTCCCCCTAATTCATCAATATCTTTTGGTGTTGATACATCATACCACATTAAATTCTC
>JBHLPN010000394.1:0-2778 GCA_048939445.1 Promethearchaeota archaeon
TAAATTTGCCAATTTGGTTAAAAATTGAATTAAAAAAGGAATGGATTATAAATCTTTTCAATATAATAACAATCTTTAAAATTTTAATGAGCTATTACTTCGAATTTAATTCTTTTTTTATCTCTTTTCTTCTAATGATTGATAGAAATTCTTTTGTATCAGGAAAGACATATACTAAAGCCTCACCATCATCCTCAACAATAATCTCCTTATAAAACTTCCCATCAACTTTAGTAGTTAAATCATTTAAAATCATGAAATAAAAATATGGGAATAAAATTCAAAAAAATGTATAGCACGGTGATAATATAAAGATGATAATAAAAAAGAAAACAAGAAAAATTGTTATAATTAATTAATAAGTAGATAATTAATTAATAAGTAGATTTTCTAAAAAGGATTTTACTTGAACATTAGCAGATCTTCCATGATTGAATAGGCCATTGAGAAATCCATTTAAGAAAATTTTGATTTCAGAATTGAGATCTTTTATATCAACATAAGTATATTTTGCTTTCAATTTTTTACTATCAATTAATGGTTTTATGTGTTTTTTAATTAAATTCAATGTGAAATTCACAACAGCAATATTAATTTGTTCTTTATCAGTAAAAGATAACTCATAATTTCCTTGAATAGTTTGTTTTCTTATATCATTTAATTCCAATAATAGATTCTCCAAATCTGGTGTTAATTTTAACAATTTTATTTTTGTTGGTAAATCTTCATCTTTTTTAGTTGGGAATTGAGCATCACAATATTTCTCTAAATTTGCATAAAATCTGACTAGTAGTTTAAATGTGTCATCAATTTCATACATACTTTCCCAAATATCTAGATCTATACCTTTAAGAGATTTATTAATGCTAGCTTTAACTTTTTCAGTAACTTCTGATAGATATTGAGAATAATCCTCAAAGGGAAATCCAAAATAATAGTTATTAAATTTTTCTTTAATGGCTTTTGTTCCTACGTTTGGTGATTGGATTTTTTCCTTTTTAACAATTTCCTTAACGAATTTCATAATGTAATTACAGTTAGGACAATATGTAATCCAAGAACCCAGTATTACTTCGGACGGCTTAACACCACTAGAACTCATATATCCATTAAACCCTGATAATAATTTTCCATCAGAAGAAAATGTTGCTTCCTCAGGATAAAATGTCCTCGGAATGAATTTAGTATTGCATACTGGGCATTTTAATTTTTCTTTTTTATTCATACAATTCTAAAATCTATTTTTAGTTAACCTATAATTGATTATACAATATCACATATCTTAGTATTATTTGTACTATAAATACGAGAATAATATCTGGAAAATATTCCAATGTTATAATTCAATTCTAAAAATACTAAAAAAATTGAATATTCATATTTATCATATAACAACTATAAAAATTTTAATGAAAGTACCAAACTAATTGGTGTAAATCTATAATGTCAGAAGAGATTGTTTATATAGATACCCAAACACTTGAAAATTTTATGAGAGATGTGTTCATTGGTTTAGGTGTTCCACAAAAACATGCTAATATTATTGCAGATGTACTTATTACATCCGATTTAAGAGGAATAGAATCGCATGGTATTCAAAGATGTAAGATGTATTATGACCGTATCAGGGAAGGGATTTATGAACCAAACACAAAAGTTGAAATTATAAAGGAGGGTCCTACTACAGCACTTTTGGATGGAAAGTGCGGTATGGGACACGTTATTGCTTATAAAGCGATGAAAATGGCTATTGAAAAAGCAAAAAATTATGGATTAGGAGCAGTAGCAGTGAGAAATTCCACCCATTTTGGTATTGCAGGATATTACTCCCTTATGGCAATAAAAGAGGGTATGATTGGGATTACAGCTACTAATGCAAGACCGTCTATTCCCCCTACTTTTGGATGTGAACCTATGCTAGGTACAAATCCATTAACAGTTGGAGCCCCAACTGATGAAGAATTTCCTTTCCTTATAGATTGTGCTACCTCAATAATTCAACGTGGAAAAGTTGAAGTTAATGCCCGAATTAACAAACCTCTTCCAGAAAATACTGTAATTGATGATAAAGGTGAAACTATGACTGATGCAAATAAAGTTTTGGAAAAAATGTTAGAGAGAAAAGCAGCGTTGCTACCCTTAGGAGGAAAAGGTGAAGATACAGCGGGATATAAAGGCTATGGATATGCAACAGTAGTAGAACTACTTTCAGCGGCATTGCAAGAGGGCATTTACTTAAGAGACACCCTTGGAATAGTAGAAAATGATCAAAAAAGATTAAAAGTTGGACATTTTTTCTTAGTGATTAATCCTGAGAGTTTTATAGGTTTAGATTCATTTAAAAAAACTGCAGGTAATATAATGAAGGATTTGAGAGGTTCAAGAAAAATTCCCAAAGTTGACCATATTTATACCGCTGGAGAAAAAGAATTTATTGCAGAGAATGAAATTAAAGAAAAAGGCGTTCCTATTAATAGAAGCCTACAAAACGATATGAAAATAATGCAAACGGAACTTGGTTTGGATAAATATAAATTTCCTTTCACTTAAAATTATTCTCAAATTTTTAACAGGATTTATACTCGTTTTTGGAGGACAAAATGTTTTCTAATGAGTTCACAATGAGGAAAGATCGTATCAATGGCGCGCGAATTATTCGACCAAATACCTGTTCCTTCAAAATAATCAACACCATGCAAACTGCATGTTAACTGTCCAAGATTATTGAGTGCTGAAAAAATCCCTTTCCCAAAATATCCTTTCTTAACCATCGCAGTG
>JBHLPN010000010.1:0-9023 GCA_048939445.1 Promethearchaeota archaeon
GGCAATAAAACTTTTAGGAATGTTAAAAGATATTGATGCTATTGATTTATTGATATCTATTTTCAATAGTAAAGTAGTAAGTTTAAGAGGTTCTGCTTATAGGGCTCTCTTAAGGATTTTAGATAACAAAATAGATGATAAAATTATTCAAGCATTATCAGATAAATCTTGGCAAATAAGAATGTTTTGTGCGAAAATTGTAGGTGAAATAGCTGATCCAACTACTATCGATAATATTTTCAATCTAATTGAAGATGAAACTGGAAGTGTAAGGAAAGTAGCTGTAAATGCGTTGATTAAATTTGAAACGAGGGAAGTTGTAGATTTTGCAATTAAATCTTTAAGCAGTTCAAATTGGAAGACTCGTAGAGCTGCGGTCAAATTATTGTTAAAGACTGGAGGCAAGGAATCATTAGATTCCCTTATTTCTTGTTTAGACGATGAAGATGTATATATAAAAAGTTGGGCAGCTATGGCATTAGGAAAACTTAAAGATATAAATTCTATTGAACCATTTACACAATTATTAAAAGAAAATGATGATAAAATACGATTATCTGCGATAAAGGCTTTAGGTGAAATTGGGAATAAAGATGCTATTAAACCTTTAATTGAAACATTAGGAGATGATAATTGGGACATAAGAAAAGAAGTTGAGAACGCTCTCAATCAGATTGATCCGGATTGGATGAGCTATTTATAAAACATATAAAATTTAGAATTAATTCAGTTTTTTAATTTTAGGGATTATTTCCTCTAATTTTTCCATACAATAAGAGATGTCAGATTTTCTATTAATAATTAATGTTAAAAATTTCTTAGTATCACATTCAAAAATTAATATTGTTTTTTCTTCTAATTCAGCAATAATTTTATTGATTTTTAGATTACCGATTGTTTCTCCAATCCCCATTGCGCTTTCTAATACTGAAGCACACATAGATACAAAATTTGTCCAATCAAATTCTGTTCCTATAATATCTGTTATAATCCTTCCATCTCTATATGCTAAAATGACTCCATCTAAATTTGCCTTATCTTTTAGTCCATTAAGGATGGGATATAAATCCTCTAAATGCTGGAAATTAATATGATTCATAGAATTCATTAAATAATATACTTCAGTTTCTATAAATATAGACAATTAAATAAAACTATTCAATTAATATATTATATATGAAAATGGCGATTTCTGAAAGGAAATTTATTGATTTGATAAGAAATTCGAATAAGGAATTTATTGAAAATGATTTACGTCCATTTTTAAGAATTCCAAGTAATACACTTAATCATGAAGGAATAACAAAAGCAAAAGATTGTATTGTCTCTTACATAACTGAATTTTCTGAAGAAATTTCAGAATTTAAAGGTGTTATTAATCCGTTAGTTTTTGCCAAAATAGAGGGTGAAATTAAGAAAGCTTTATTAATATATATGATGTATGACACCCAACCTATCAGCAATGAAAATGAATGGATTAACAATCCGTTTGGAGCAGAAATTACAACTCTTCCTCCACCTCTTAATAAATTAGGCAATTGTATTATAGCAAGGGGAGCTTATAATTCAAAAACTCCATTATTATGTTTCCTGAATATAGTGAAACTCTTGAAAAAAAAAGAAAAGCTTCCAATCTCTTTAATACTTTTATTTGATGGTGATGAAGAAAAGGGGTCTCCTTCACTATTAAAATTTCTTGAAAGTAAAAACCAAAGAGATTTGTTTAAAAATTGTGTGGATGCTTATTATCCATCCACAAAGCAAGATCTTAACCAAAAATCTGTTTTAAAATTGGGATATAAAGGGATTTTATCATTAACTATTAGAGTTTCATCAAGTAATAAAGAACCCCATTCAGCTTTTAGTGGAATGATTCCTAATCCTGCATCTGACTTAGTCTCTTTACTTAACATGATTTATAGCAATAATAAATTTCATATTAGTTGCTTGGAAAACCCTTACAAGCTTACATCTGAGGAACAATCCATCATTAGTATTCTTTTAAAAAAACTAAATTTTGAGGAATTAAAGAAAAAGGCAGGAATCGAACAAACAATCGAAAATGATCCTCAAAAAGCATTTTCTAATTACCTATTTAAATCTACTTTCAATATCTCAACCTTAAAGTCAGGATTTTTAAAAGGTGGAACAAAAAATTATGTTCCCAATCATGCTACATGTAACATTGATATTAGATTTGCTCATGACGTTTCTACTGATGAAATTTTTAAAGAAATAAAAGAAAAAGTCAGAGATTTTTCCAATAGAAGTAAGTCTCAAATTGAAATAACTAGAAATGTAGCTTATGAAAGTTCACGGGTTAAAAAAGATTCAGCTTTAGTTAAAAGTCTTGTTAAGAGTGCTGAAATTTTAGGATTCCCCACTGAACTTTGGCCTTTAAGCGCAGCAGCAGCACCTTTAAGCAAAATTCAAAAAGAATTAGGGTTGGAATTTATTACAGGAGGTTTAGGTATTGGTGGTTTTGCACATTCTGCAAATGAATTTATTCAACTAGACTCAATAATTAATACAAGATTATCATATTATTATTTTCTACGAGAATATTCCAAGTTGTATGAAAAAAAATTTATTGTATAATCAAATAATCCTGCTAGATCCCTAGTTTTTGGTTTAACAGCACTTTCAGAACACAATTCTGCACATTAAAAATGAGAAGAGATACATTTCTTTCGTAAAAATTTATCCTTTTTAAAATATTTCTTCAAATAAATTGTAAAAAATATTTTAAATTTGAGATAATTAGGTATCAAAAACCAATTATTTTTATAAATCAAATATATTATATTTTTAAGCAAAATATTAATCAAAAACAGTAAGTAGAAAAAAATTTTTACTCTTATTTTAGATTAAAGATTAATTTATATAGATCTACTAGGGGGATATAAGGGATGGCTGACGCAATGTTCAAGGTCGTGTTTTTTGGAGATGGAGGTGTTGGAAAAACAACTCTAATTAACCGGTATCTAACGGGTGTTTTTAAAAGCAATTCTGTTATAACTATAGGAGTAGATTTTCATGTAAAGAAAATTGATATCGAAGGGAAACGAGTTAGTTTACAAATCTGGGATTTTGCGGGGGAAGATAGGTTTAGATTTCTTATGCCTAGTTATGTTGTTGGAGCTTCTGGAGGTATATTTATGTATGATATAACAAGATATACTAGTCTAAAAAATTTTGATGATTGGATAGAAATTTTTAAGAAAGGTTACAAAGGGGAAAATTTTCAAATGCCAATTATCATGGTAGGAAGTAAATTAGACCTTGAATATAAAAGAGCTGTTTCGAGGGAAGAAGCTTATGAACTGGCAAAAAAAAACAATTTATACACATATATTGAATGCTCTTCCAAAAATGGCCAAAATGTGGAAGAAGTTTTCATAGAAATAAGTCGATTTATGCTAAAAAATGCAGGGCTAATCGAAATTTAGTTTATTTATGTAAAATACTTAAAAGTTACTTACTTTTTGAAAATCTCCTCTAAATTATTAATAACAAGATTAGGGATTAAGTTTTTATCAATATCCTCCTGTATTTTAACCATTTTATTTAAATCTTCAATCATATCTATTGTGGTAACTCCCGTTAACACAGCTATAGTTATTATGCCGGCACGATTACCTGCTAGAATATCAGTATTTAAACGATCTCCAAAAAAACAAGCATTCTTATCAGGTACCTGAAAATCATTTAATATCATTCTAATTCCAAAAGGTTCCGGTTTTCCAAAAATTCTAACTGGATTTTTACTCGTACAAGTTATTAATGCATTTACCATCACCCCCGCTCCAGGTTTAAGCCCTCCGGCAACAGGTAATGTTGAGTCAGTATTTGTAGCATAAAATTGAGCATTTCCTTCTAAAATACATTTTTGAGCAATTGCTAAATTGCTATATTTAAAATCACGATCTAAGCCCACAATTACAAAATCTATGTCCTTATAATCTGTAGGCTCAGTAACAATTTCATGACCCAAGGATTGTAATTCTGATCTTAATCCTATTTCTCCTATCACGAAAATTTTAGCATTCTTCTTTATTTTTGTTATTTCAGCAGATGTAATTGAAGCACTAGTATAAAAATCCGATACTTCGCTTTTTATATTGAATTTTTTCAATCTCTCTACATAAGTTTGTCTTGTTGCTGTAGAATTATTAGAATTATACACCACCTTTATAGAGTATGTTTTAAGTTCTTTGATAATTTTATCTGTTCTTGAGATTAATGTATCTCCGCGATAAATTACTCCATCTAAATCAAAAATGGCTAATTTAATACCTTTTAAATCTTCAATTAATTCACGCATTGTATTATTACCAACCAACCGGTAATCCTAATATTAAAACAAATAGCTGTATGCCTATAGGGATAAAAATTGGGTTTAATATATTATCTGCTGTATATATAGGTAAATAATCGGTTAAAAAGAATATTACCATTGCTATTATAGCATAAATTGGACCTACAATAATTAATCCGATTAAATATGAAACTATTGCTCCAGCAACGAAACCTTCTATTGATTTATAGTCCCTGCTTCTTACCATTACTTTATGTTTTCCATATCTTCGACCAATTAGTGCTACCGCTGCATCGGATAGACATGCTATAAGGACTCCTGCAAAAAAAGGCAAAATATCGATTAATCCTGCTAAATATAACATGTAGGAAAATATAAATCCTGTAATTATATAAATTTGTGGACCTGTAGCACTTATTTCTTTATTTCTTAACATTGATCTTGTCAAGAAGTTAAAAATTGAATATTCCGGACTTTTAAGTATTCTGATTAAATCAGATATTATTGCAAACATGAGGGCTCCAATTAGTGCCATCATTGTAAGGTGTTTGAGTCCAAGTGGATCTGCAATAGTATATGGAAATAAAGACACATTCCCCCAAAGAAACTCATAAGCAGGTTTAATATCATGTATAAGTATAACTACTCCATCACTTATTAGTTGTATAAGTGGTGGTACCAAAAAAAACCCAAAATACCCTACAACCAACAATAAACCCATTAGATGAAAACTTTTTCTGATTACTTCCATTTTAAAAGAAATATTTTCCCTATATGGATTTTCTATCCTCAATCTTTCTACATATCTTGTTAAAATGGATTTTTTATTCTTACCTAATTCATTATTTTTATTTTCTAACTCAATTTTATTAGTCACTCTCTTGATTAGCATGAAAAAAATCCAAGCAATAAATAAATTAATACCAATCCACCATACCATAAACCCATTATAGGGATAATGAAAAAATCTTGCGAAAAGATTATAAAATCCAAAAATTAGAAAACATATACCACAAATAATTGTTGAAATTCCCCCATACTTATTATTTGCCTTAAATCCTCTTCGACCAATATAAAACATCAGAACCATAAGGATAAAAAAGGAAAGTGATAAAGTTATATTATAAACAATATCAACAACAGTCCAATAGTCCATTATTAATCGTGGAAAAAATTGTATTAATTATTGAAATAATTTATAATCTAATAATTAGTTTAGCTTTCATAATGTTTCCTCATAGAAGTAGTTTCCTTAAAGCATTGTCAAAAGAATCAACTAGTAAAGTTCCATTATATTGTACAGGATACCCTGAACTAGAATTTATTGATAATTATATAAATCAATATAATCTTAAAACTGATAAAAAAGCCCTAATATTAAACAATAAGAATTATAGCATAATTGAACAAATAGGTTTTGATGCTATTTCTTTATGGGATTTCCGACGAGGAGAAGGAGGATATACTCTGGATAATGATAAAAAAGTAGATGGATGGGGTCGTATATATAAAGGAGAATGGTATATGTGGGATGGTGTTTTTAAAAATGAAAAAATAGTACAAAATTGGGAGTATTTACGCCTTCCTTCGAAAAAAAATTTAGAACTATTAAAAAGTTTTTTAAGTAGATCAATAAAAAATTTAGATTACGTAATTTCTTTACCTGGCTTATTCGAAAAAACTTGGCAATCAATGGGTTTCCATTATTTCGCTAAATGTTTAAAAAAACAAAATTTAGACTTTTTAGAAATGATAGTTCAATTTTTCTCAGATTATGTAAAAACATTAATTAAAGTTCTGCAAAAGACAGGTGTAAAATTATTTTTAATTGCAGATGATTTGGGATATAAAAATAGAACATTCATATCGAAAGAACTATGGCGAAAACTATTTTATAAGGAGTATATAGAAATCACAAATCTTGTACATCAAAAAAAACAGCACATTATAATACACTCTGATGGATATATTTCTGACATGATGGGAACTTTCATTGACTTGGGTTTTGATGCGGTTCAAAGTTTAGAGCCTAGTGCCGGAGTGGATATCTTTTCTCTTTTCAAGAAATTTCAAAATGAAATCTGTTTTATTGGAAATCTTGAGATGAGTCTTTTATCTTTTGGTACACCACAGCAAGTAAGAAACTATACTATAAAATTAATTACAAAAGCAAAAGAACATGATTGTTCATTAGTAGTTTCACCTTCACACCAGATCAATGCAAAATGTAAACCTAAAAATATTAATGCAATAATTGAAACCACTAAAATATTTAAATAATAATTATGATATTTACTACAAATATATACAAAATAAAATAATAACAGCGTTTAAGGCATTTTATTAGAAAAACATTCAAATTTAATTAATAAAGACATAATAATAGAATTTATTAGAGATAAGAAATAAAAAAAAAATAAATAAAATTAAAATAAGTAAATTATATCTAATATAATAAGAATATATCATAATTTTAACCTTAAAATATATCCAAATTATAAATTACTGAAAAAATGTCTTCTATGGAGCCTACTACCGATAATCTTGACGATATCTTGAAAAAATTGTTAGCAGCCATTCCAGAAGTGAAAGCTGCTGCAATTGTATCTGCTGAAGGTCTACCAATCGCCTCTGCGCTTCCTCAAGGGGTCGATGAGACACGTATCGCAGCCATGACCGCTGCATTGCTTTCCTTAGCTGAACGTTCCGTTATCGAGATGGAGAAAGGTGAGTTCGATCAACTGTATGTTAAGGGTTCAGATGGCTATTTATTGGTCTTACAGGCGGGCCCCAATGCAGTATTAACTGTTTCTACTACGAAAGATGTCAGATTAGGGTTAATATTTTTAGATTGTAAGCGAACATGCGAGAAAATCGCGAAATTGATTTAATCTTTTTCTAATACTGTTTCATTTATTACATCATAATAAAGATGTATATAGGAATGTTTCAAAATTTCACATTTTTTAAGTTTTAAAGCTTTAATATTAAATAAATCATCATTAGTTCGAGGAGCTATACCATCTATTGATGTAGGTGTATCTTTTCCCCCAATTAAACATGGAGCGATTATAAGAGAAATATGATCGATAATTTTATGTTTAAGAAATAAAGCGTTTAATGTACCTCCTGATTGAATCGAGATTTTTTCAATTTTATGATCTTGTTTTAGTTTTTCAAATAAATTTTTCAAATCAACTATAGTTGAATAATAGATAATAATTAATCCTTTTTCGTTCGAAAATTCGAAAGCCGGATGGCTTTTATTGTTTGTTACAATGTAAATTGATTTAAAGGAATTTATTAGATAATTGATTCCCTTATTTGTAAGATGTGGTTTGCGATCGATAATAATTAAGTTAACGTCTTTAAAATTGTCAACTCTTTCACGTGAATTAACACCAATTTTTGCTAATACTTTTCCACTGATTAGCGCGTGTCTATCAGTTTTAAGGAGAAAATCATAATATTGATAATTTCCTTCTTTAATCCCTTTGATTTTAGGAAAATCTATTTCTTGGTCTCTTTCATCAATATTACCGGTAGAAATTTTTCCATCCAATGACTGCATTAGAAAAAGAGTTGTTTCTGGTCGATTCATATCCATCACTTTCTCACTATTTTCATTCTTATAATAATTTAATAACAATTATGAATAGTAATAAAATAATTAATAAAATCATAGTTAGCTGATTTATTAATCTTTTATAATTAAATCAAAAAGGAGTTGGTTAAAATCCAAGATAAAAATAGTAAATTTTTTATAAATGTTGAAGACGCTCCTAAATTCATACAGATGGAAGGATTAGAGACTACAATTCTTACTGGTTTACATGGTGAAAAGATAATGATGGCACTTAATGCAACCTTACCTGGTCATTCAGTTCCAACGCATTCTCATTCACATGAGCAAGTTGGCATGGTTTATAATGGTAAAGCAAGACTTCGAATTGGAGATGAAGAACGAATAGTGAAAAAAGGAGATTTTTATTGTATTCCTTCCAATACTCCTCATAGTGATACATGTATAGGTGATGATCCATTTATTATGTTGGATATTTTCTATCCTTTAAGAATGGATTTTTTAAAGAAGTTAAAGATTAAATCTAACAAATAAAAAAAAAAAGAAGATTTAAATTAAGTTTTTTATATGTCTTTTATCCCTTTATTTTCTTAGCCAATTTCATTAATATTGGGACAATTTTAACTATTTCCATTGCAGGAGTGCTTTTAATGAACTTAAAAATACCTGGTTTAGCAATTCTCCACATACCCGTTATTTCTGTCAATTGCTCTTCAGTTTCAGCTTCAACTATGGTTATACCCCAATAATCAGAAGTGCTAACGTACCAGGCAATTTCTTTAGTACCTTCCACTGGCCATAATTTTTTACTTATTAACGTTTGGGCAACTCCTGCTAATTCTGAAGGATCAAAATCTGGATTAAGTTCCCAATAAGTGATAAAAATCATTTTATTACCTCCTTTACATTTTAAAGATTGGATTTGTTTTTGTATAGTCCTTTAGACTACACGCTATGAGTCTATATTCAAACTTATTATATAAGGATTTCTAAAGCAATTAAAGCAATAAAGAAGGAAAAAAATTAATTATTTTTAAAATCTAAACGGATAAAATTAAAGCTTTTTCAATTGCTTCTCTAAGTTTGCTTTTCTCTACTTCTGGTCCTACTTCAATTATTTCA
>JBHLPN010000010.1:9123-23434 GCA_048939445.1 Promethearchaeota archaeon
TTATTTTATTCAATAATAGTGTTGTTTGAAAAACAGAAATTCAAATTAATATATCTATCATTTCCATTTAATCATTTTACCTTATGTAATTTAATCAAGATCAATTTAAAATTTATAAGAAATTAAAATTTCTAATAATTATGACAGAAGAGCAGCATTTTTATGCAGTCATAAAGCCATATAGGCAGGATTTCCTTACAACTCCAAAAGCAGAAGAAGAAAAAATCATGTCAGATCATTTTCATTACTTAAAATCATTGTTAAACCAAAAAAAATTATTTTTTGCGGGACCAACACTAATTCCTGAAGATCCTTTTGGAATTATTATCCTAGAAGTAAAATCAGAGGAAGAAGCGAAAAAATTACTTGAAAATGATCCATCAATTAGATTAGGAATTCAAAAAATTGTAGATTTTAGACCCATTCGCTTGTCTCTTACCAGAAAATACGATTAACTATTTTTGTATTCAAATATATATTAATAAGGCGTTTTCTCTTATCTTTCTATAGGTGCAAAACCACAAACTATTAATTTTTTAGTTCATTTTATCAATCACTTAACTTCATTAAGGTTCATTATTTTTACGGGTACATTCATATGTTTAAACTTTATACCATTGAAGGAAAAATTGAGATACCACCATTTCTTTTTGACCAAGAAAAAAATGTAAGTGCAAGAATTATTCTTTCGGAAGATTATGAAGGAATTATAACAAGAGATTATGGATTCATTATTGCTGTTGTAGATGTTCTTAATGTAGGAAAAGGCATTATAATACCAGGTAATGCTAATACATTCCATGAGGTTGAATTCACGATTTTAACATTCAAACCAACAGTTTCAGAAGTTGTTGAAGGAACTGTAGTTGAAATTGTTGATTTCGGTTCATTTGTACGTCTTGGCCCTTTAGATGGTCTAGTCCATGTGTCACAAATCTGCGATGACTATATCTCTTACGAACAAGTTGGAAACCGATTTATCGGTAAAGAAACTGGAAAAATTCTTGAAGTAAATGATCAGGTAAGAGCTAAAATAATTGCTGTATCTTTAGGCACTGGAAGAAGTGGAAAACTTGGATTGACAATGAGACAAAAATTTTTGGGCAAAGAAGAATGGATTGAAAATGATCTTGAGGAATTATATGCTGAAAAAACTACAAAAAAAGAAAAACCAAGTGAAGTAGAAGACGATTCAGAATAAAAATTAAAAGGACATGTAAATAATTATGAAAGAAAAAGCCTGCAAGAATTGTCATTTGATAACCAAAAATGAAATAATTTGCCCTAAATGTAAAACTCACACACTTAGTGAGGATTTTACCGGAGAGGTTATAATATTAAATCCTCAAGAATCACGATTTGCTCATTATTTAAAGATCTATTTCCCTGGGAAATATGCATTAAGAGTAAGATAAATTTTTTATCGATTTGGTAAGTATTTTTAAAGTTTTTATTACTAAATAACCTTGATGTAAATGGATTATAATTTACGAATTCCTCACGATAAAAGACATTTATTTGCTGAACCTCTCGATATATTAATTGCAGGTACTCGAGAGGAAACAATCACTCAGGTTGAAAATATTTTTAAGGATTACCTAGAATCTGGTATGGATGTAAATTTTTATATTGTTGGAGATATTGTTGCGAAAGACTTTTTATCTAATCAATTTTTAAAGTCTTTTGTAAGAATTTGTATTATTGACGAAAAAACGCAACGTGATCATATTAAATTAGAATTTGAGGAATTCTTTAATCAAATTATAAAATTTCAAAATCCCCAAGGAACTATTAATAAGAATTGCTGGAAACTATTCAGAGATGTTATCAATTCTAAAAAAAGAACGTTAATAAGAGTGATAGGAGAGGAAGACTTGTTGATCCTTCCACTTGTTCTTGAAACTCCTGTATTTAAAGGAGAAAAAACTTTCATTTTCTATGGTCAACCTCCAATTACTGATTCTAATTTTGTAATTCCTGAAGGAATAGTAATAGTTGATGTTGATAAAAATATTCAGGAAAAAGTTAATAAAGTCATAAATATCATGGAAAAGTTCTAAAAATTACTACTCACCTGATAAATTATAATCTATGTCTCACTAACATTAAAAAGCAAAATTTTATTTTTTATCTATTCTTTTGAATTTTATAAATTAGTAAAAATCTTTAATGTATAGAAAAGATTTGCTTTAAAAAATAAGTACGTTGAAAATGTCATTAAATATAGAAATATTGGAAGAGAAGAAAAACCCTCTAATTGATCGAACAGAATTATCATTTAGAATTGAAAATTTTGGAATGGGTACTCCAAATAGGGTGGAAATCAAGAAAAAAATAGCTGCTATGCAAGGAAGTAATGAAAAATTAACTATAATCAAAAACCTTAAAACTCATTTTGGAGCATCTCACACTATTGGAAAAGCTTATATCTATGAAAATTCAACCGATCTAATATATTTCGAACCATTTCATATTCAAGTACGTAATCTTGAAAAAGATAAAAGAACAGAAATATATCAATTGAAAAAAAGAAAAGAACCTTACAAACATCTATTTGAATATTAATAAAATTTTTAAATTTAAGATTAAAATGAATTCCTCAAACTATTATAAAATTGAAGGGAGTAAATTAGTTAGAACCCATAGATCATGTCCTAAATGTGGTCCAAGTTTTTTCCTTGCTAATCATTATGATAGATGGTCATGTGGAAAATGTGGGTATACTGTTTTTAAAAGAAAAAGTGCCCCAAAAAGTAAAGCTACCAGGCGAACACCTCGAAAACGTCAAAAAGCATAGCACATTGGGCTATAATTGTTTTATTTAGTTGAGAAGATAAAACTGCCATACTTTTTAATGAGCAATTCTATTTTTAATTTTGAAAATTATTAATTTGAGTCAAAAATGTGGCGAAATTAATGGAAAAATTATGTTTAGGTATAGAATCTACTGCACATACATTTTCAGTGGGAATAATCGATTTTGATGGAAATGTATACAGTTTAATAAATGATATCTTTATACCTGAAGAGGGAGGGCTTCATCCTGCTTTAGTTAGAGACCAACATCTGAATAACTTTATGAAGATTATTAATAGGGCTCTAGCTGAAGCTAATAAATCTGTAAAAAACATTGATTTGATTGCTTTCAGCCAAAGTCCTGGGTTAGGACCTGTTTTAAAAATTGGTGCATGGGTTGCTCGTATACTAAGTCAATCTTTAAATATTCCTATAATTGGTGTGAATCATTGTGTAGCCCATATTGAAATTGGACGTCTAAAATGTAATATTGAGGATCCATTAACTCTTTATGTTTCAGGAGGAAACACAATTGTTAGTGCATTTGAATCGAAAAGATATCAAATTTTCGGTGAGACTTTAGATTTGGCACTTGGTAATATGATTGATTCTTTTGCTCGAGATGCTGGGTTACAACATCCTGGAGGTCCAAAAATTGAAAAATTAGCGCTAGAATCAAAAAAATATGTTCCTTTACCATATGTTGTAAAAGGTATGGATCTATCATTTTCTGGACTTTATACAGCTGTAAAGTATCTACTCCAATCTGGAGATTATGGAAAGAAATACAATTTAAATGACATAGCCTATTCTTTGCAAGAAACGGCTTTTGGGATGTTAACGGAAGTTACTGAAAGAGCCTTAGCTCATACAGAAAAGACAGAAGTTCTTCTAACTGGAGGTGTTGCGGCAAATAAAAGACTTCAACAAATGATAGAATACATCAGCAAGGAACATAGTGCCAGATTTGAAGTAGTACCTTTAAGATATGCTGGTGATAATGGGGTAATGATTGGATGGACAGGAATTTTAAGATATCAAGCAGAAGGAGGCTATGACATTTCTGAAACAATCATCAATCCTAAAGAGAGAATGGATCAAATAACCATCCCTTGGAGGCATTAAAAAAATGATTTCTAATGTGAAGAAAGAAAAAATCTTAAGAAAAGGTGCTGAAGCAGATCTTTATTATGGGCAATGGTTTGGAAAAGAAGTAATCTTCAAGTATCGAGTTCCAAAGAAATACCGTATAGAAGAATTGGACAAACGAATTAGAACAGAAAGAACATTGAATGAAGCTCGAGCTTTAATAAGAGTAAAAAAATATGGAATAAATGTGCCCCAAGTATTTGAAATTGACACAAATAATTCAACAATTATAATGAAATATATACAGGGTACTAAATTAAAAGATCTTCTGCCTAAGTTAGATAACTTTCAAAAAAAACTATATTTTAATCAAATTGGTAGAAGTATAGCGAATTTGCATAGAAATGGGCATATTCATGGTGATATAACAACAAGCAATATTATAATAACTCCAGAAGAAAATACTTTTCTCATTGATTTCGGTCTACATGAATACTCAGATACGATTGAAGATAAAAGCGTAGATCTCCATCTCTTTAAGAGGGTTTTAATTTCATCTCATGGGAAAGATTATGAATTTTGTTATAATGCTTTTCTCAATGGATATAGATCAGAATATAAAAAAGGTAATACAAGCGAATGTGATGAAATAATAAAGAATATTAATGTTATTGAAACTAGAGGTAGATATGTAAAATCTGAAGAAAGATTATAATATTGATTTGACATCCCAACCGCTTTATGAAGGTTTTACGAAAATGATAAAATATTTTCAACTAGACTATTAATTTATAATGCAAAATGTTCATCTAAATAATAAAACAATCAAAATAATTTATATCGCTTTAAATAGATACTTAGCTTTAAATAGATACCTAACTTATAATATTATATTGGAAAAGAGTGAATATATTTAAGGGCAAAGAATATATCTTCTTTCTAATTGACTTGCATTATTAGAAATAAGAGAATTTTTGAAACAAAAATTCGTGAAGTTAGTTAAATGACGGATACCGATAAAAAGAAAAAAAAGAAAAAAATGGTTAACATAACCATAAATCTACCCGATATTTATGATGCAAATATTAAAAAGCTTATCGGTATGAAGATTGTTGCATCTCGTAGTGAAGCCATAAGGACTGCTTTAAGAGATTTTCTTCATGATGAATACAATAATCTTAAATTATTGGGATATTTTGAGGAACGTTCCTAAACTTTCTTTCTTTACATATTTGGTTGAAGTTAAGATTTATATTGCTTTACTTACTTTTACAATATTATAGTTTTAAATAAGTTAAAGAAATACAATGCTTTTGTATAGTGTTACTGAAAACGGTGCTTTAAGAAGAGTTAGTAAAGTGGATTTTAATGAAAATAAAATATTTTTAATTGATGATTTTAAAACTTTATATTTATGGTTTGGATCAAAAGCTTCCAAAAAAAAGAAAGATTTAAGTATTAAAAGAACTGAAAAACTGAAAAATCAAAAAGAAAAATTAACTGAGATAAAAATTATACCCCAAAACCAAGAATACGGCTCATTTTTGGCAATAATGGATATTTTGAAAAAAGGGTTTAAGACAGATGAATCTATTGAAAGAAGACCTGAATTAGAAATTGCTATAGATGATACATTAGAACTGATTGAAGCAGGATTGGATCCTGATTTTGAAGCTGAAATAACTTTAGCAGCTCATAAACTTTCCCAAGAACAATCCTCCTATGAAGATTTGTGTAGAAAACTAGCAAAATTACAGTTAGACTTCTTAAAAGGTAAAGGAAAAGCCTCAGAAAAGGAAATTAATAAAAAATATGAAGAAATATTTAAGTCTTCATCAACTTACGAAGAACTTTGTTGGCTTATAGCTGAATTAAGTAAACTATGGGAATAAGTTCTCTTAATTCAATCAATTACTCTGCATTTTATTGTTAGAGGGATTCTACAATTTAAAAAATTAATATGCTTATCAAATAACTCATTTACTGCTTTAATATAACACCCCCTCTGACCTACTGCGATGTGGTATGTATTCAAATCTTTTAAAAAGCACAGAGAGATTTCGTATTTGCCTTTCATATTATTCATTTCTATTTCTATATCGTCTATACATAAATCAGGAAATAGATTGAAAAGGAGATTTATAAGAATATTACCAACTCTTATTATCAAGACTTTTTTATCACCAATTTTATTTCTTATTGAGTTTAAATATGATTTTGCCTGAAAATACTTATCTTGTCTTACAAAGAAAAAGATAAAATCAGTGTTTTCAATTTTAATGAGGAAAATATAAGATGGATCTATTCCCTCTGTCTTTTCATAAAAATAATTATGAAGTTTAAGCTCATAATTTGAATATTTTGAAGGTTTTATGATTAATTGCTGATAAAGAATTAAATCATCCAGTATCGTATAAAACATATATTAAATTTCGTCAAACATATTTAAAAAGCACGATAAAATCATATTTTTATTATAGAATCATATTAACTCCAATTGCATTTGATAATAAAGAAGCAAGAAATATCTGAATGATGCTAAATGACATTACCACAATAGGATAAAAACATTTAATGCTTTCAAACATCTTAGTATTTAGAATGATTACAATTAAAAAGACGAAGCTTGTAAAAACTCCTGAAGGAAAACCTGATAAATGAGGAGTTAAAGCCGTTAAGCTGATTATTAGGACTATTGCACTCATTATTATCACTTTATTCTTAGAAGATTCCGAATTTGTATATTTTAATTGTGGATAAATTACTTTTCTAAGAAATAGTTCAATCGAAAGATAGATAGGAAATGCTAAGAACGCTAATAGAGAATGTAATGTTAAATTCGCTGGCCAAATGAAAGCGAAAGGGTAGTAGAAAGAAAAGATTATGTAAAGTACGATGAAATAAGACATAGATATTATTATGTAAATTATATACTTTACTTTCCACTGAGATTTTATTCTTTTAATGATATTTTGTGTTGCTCTTTCATGTCTAGGCTTTTTGAAGTGAATAAATAACTTTGTAGCAAGATATGCACATATCATATTTAATGATGCATATATAATTCCAATGCTACTAAAAATTATCTTAAATAGAATCCAATTAAGAACGAAAGCTCCTGTATATAATATAATTTTGAAAATTTGTTTCTTTTTATTTGAGGGAAATATTTGACCTTTATTATTGATATTAATGCATTCTACACCATCATTTTTCTTTCTAAAAAATAATTTGGAAGATATTGATATGAGATAGGTCGTAATAATAATAATCAAAACAATATTAACAAAAATCAAGACATAATTCCAATAAAATGTTATAATAATAGGACCATTGAGCGTTTCCGAATTAAAGAAATACTGTTCAAACCAATTTATTGATTTAATTAGAACATCATTTGAAAATAATTGGTGAGCTCCACCAATTAAAAACCCGGTAATAGGAATTACAGTACAATTAGTTAATTCTTGCACTTTTAGAGCATTATCTTCAAAATCCAAAGCTTCATCATTTATATGCATGATGATTAAAAGATTCTGGGTATTGTTCTTGTTCAAAAGGTTAACCGGAATATATTTAACAAGATTCTCATTATATATAAATCCTAATTTAGGAGGCTTGAAATTTGTTAGAGGTGCCCAAGCCACAGTAACCTTAAAACGAGGATCTAAAGCTTGATTCATTAATACAACCATCCCTCCAAGAGAGTGTCCAATTAAACCAATTTGAGATAGATCAACGTCCAAATAAAATGGCATATTTTCTAATGCATCTAATAACTTTGAACAATCTTGAGCAATAGCAGGAATACCGGTTGTGGGATCAATATTATTGATATTACCCCCACTCTCACCATGGCCTTGATAATCAAGAGAAGCGACATAAAAACCTCTTTTACTAAACTCAATGGGAATTCGAAGGTCAAAATCCCGCTTTCCACCTATTCCATGGCAATAAATAACTAATGGTCTTTTTTCTTGAAATTCTAAACTTTTTGTAGGATAATATAAATTTGCATAAATAATTACACCAGATGATTCGAATTGAACCCTTTCGTATTTACTATAACTTTGAGCTTTATTAAAATGGAGAAATGATAAAGAAATTATCAAGACAATTATGAAAATTAAAAGCTTTTTAAGATGACGATGATCTTTATACGTCATCTCACCACTTATAATAAATTCAGCCTCTTCCATCACAGTTGATTGCTTTCTTAAGGCTATTTTTTATCACCATATTTTATAAATTTCAAATCTTGTGAAACCCAATCAAAATTTGTTCATGCTACTATTTAAATGTTTTCATATTTTTTGAAACTTGAAAAGATATGTCAAAAAAAGATCAAAATTTTATTTACTCTAAAATTATAATTAAACTTATTAATTCAAGATACAAACCAATAGAATGATTAGATTCTTCCACTGAAAAACAAACAGCTTCATCAACAACAAATAAATTAAGTAGTCTTGCTGGAGATTTAAAAAATGAATTAATAAGATTTAAGCCTTAAAAACAAATAAAATAAAAATTGAAATTTTATTTCAATATCCTTTTAAGAAAAAGAATTTATTACCTACGTCCTCGTATCTTTCGTGCTTCTCTTTCAACTTCCCGTAAAATTACTATGTCATCCATTTTTACTGGACCCTTCACATTACGAGTTAGGATTCGATTTTTATCTGGTCCCTCAAGAATTCGAACTTTGATCTGGGTGATTTCACCTGTAAGGCCAGTTCGACCAATGATTTGAATAACTTGGGCTGGAATAGAATCATCTTGAACTGTAACCCCTTTAGATTTATCTAATTTAACCACATAACTCACCAAATACCTTTATTTCTTAATTTCTTCAAGTTTTTTAATTACATCTTCTAATACGCCTTCATTACCGGTTCCTACATTTTCAACAGCAATTGCACTAGAAGATACATTGATTCTCACTGTATTTCCAAGTTCTTTTTTAGTTGACATATATCCATAAGGAATCCCCTTTTCTTCACATAAAAGTGGAATGTGGAAAAGTATTTCCGGAGGTGAGACATCCTCTGCCATCAGTACAAATTTTGCCTGAACTCTTTCAATTGATTTCGTGACCTCATTCATTCCTTTTCTTATCTTAGAATCTCTCGTTTCTGCTATGGTACTTACCGCATTCTTTATTTGAGTTTTTAACTTATCTGGAATTTTGAATTTGATATAAGAAATTTTTAATCACACTCATTCAAATATATTTAATTTTAGATATATTTTCATAAATCATCGAGATAGTATGAGAACCATAGTAAACGATATTAAATAAAATTTTTGATTTAAACCCATTTATCCATAGGAAATTAGCCAAAATTTTTCTTTTTAGCAAAAACCTAAAATTTTTTTTACGATGTTTCTTTTAGTATAATATGATAATACCTATTCGCTGTTTCTCATGTGGTAAACTCATAGCTCATGTATATAAACCATATTTAGAGTATATTGAGAAAGGTGAAAGCTCAGAAAAAGCCTTTAAAGAGTTAGGAATTGACAGATTCTGCTGCAAACGTATGATCGTCGGGCATGTGGACCTCATCGATGAATTACTAAAATTCCCACGTTTACAATAATTAATTTATTTTTAAAATATTAGAAAAAGCTAGTTTAAATTATTGTTTCCCATAGTGGGCAGTCCATCTTGTTCTTCTCGCTTTTTTTCTATAATCAAGCATAGATTTTCGACATTTATTAGTACAAAAATTCAGAATTATGCCGTTTTTTTGAACAAACATTATTCCCCTTCCTATGGGAATGTCATAACCACAGAAACTACACTTTTTTACTTTTACCATGATTAACCATCTTAGAATTTAGTAAATTTTATTCTTTCTTAAAAAGTTCAGCTTCTCCGTATTTTATGATCTTTAAATTGATCAATGTCATATCATAAGTGATTTCATTGCCTCTAACAGTTCTTCTCCTTTTTTCTCCTTTTCTTTGAGGATGGTACCCAATCCCTCTTTTTGAAACTAAAATTCTTTTTTTCACTGGTCCATGAACACCTTTTCTCATCGGAAATCCACTCGAATCGCTACCACCAGTAATTATAAATTCATAGTTTGGGAATCCTATGACTCCACCTTTAATTATATCTCCAATTTTCATCCCTTCAAATCGGAATTTCTTCTCATCAATCTCTATTAGCTTAGATAATCCTTTTCCGGGACCATCCTTCCCACCACTGATGTTCAATTTATAGACTATTTTTTCAGAACTCACGATGCATCAATATCGAACTTAAAAAAGCAAGATTAACTTCAAAAATGTATATTTTCATAAAAATTTTATGGAATTAGTATATTTAGAATTGTCTTCCTATTAATTATATATAATGAAATTTATTTTAACGAATTACCTATTACAATTATAGAAGAAATTATATGGATAATCCCTTATGCAAATATTTGAAGTTATCGAATTACCAGAATTTCCCTACATGGAAACACGAGAAGTTACTCAAGGACAGGTAGTTGGTGATATATTGAATGAAACTAGCATTAATAGAGTATATTTGCTTGTGGATCACGATACTAAGAGAATATGGGCATTTAATGGTCCAAAAAGTTCTTTTAAAATTCAAATTTATGGTGGGATACTAGCTGGAAAGTTGCGACAACAGCTTAGACTATTTTATAGAGTATATCCACTCAATATATATTCAAAAGAAGATCATGAATTTCAAGAATTACTCGAAAAACCTATTGGGGGTGGAAGAGCATATCCAATCGAAAAGAAAGATTTTCCAGAATCTAGTCCTGATAAATATGTTGAAAATGTTTCAATTTCAAATCCAAAAATTAATAAAGCATTAGAATATATTAATGAATTTCCTAAACCCGATAACCTTATCCGAAGATTTATGATAATAGGTGGGACTATTTTTACCGATGAGGAAGTTACTGAATCTTTTCTAAAGGAAGAAAAAGAAACAATTAAACCCATAAAATTGGGAAGATTAAATAATGGCTTTACTCTCTTTCAAGATCATAATTATTCAACTCGATTGTTTATAAAAGAAAGAAAAATTCAAGGAATTGAGTTATTTATTGATGAAAATGATAAATCTCCTACTTTTAAAATTGAAATACCTGTAATTCATGAAGATAAATTTAATAAACCTGGTTCTATGAAATCTTTAATCCAAGCATTTCAAATTCCTAAGAAATTGCAGGAAGAAGAAAGAAAAGAAACAGAAGGACAAAAAAGCGAAACTGATTTTCAAGATGATTCTGCTGATTAACCCTAGAACTTCTAAACCTTCAGAAGTCCGTACACAATATTTTAGAGAGCCAAATTTAGGATTATTATACTTAGCCGCAATTTTAGATTTAAATCACATCCCTGTAGATATTTTAGATCTTGAACAATTTATAGATTTGAAAGATAATGAGTTAGAAAATATTCTTAAAGATAGAATAAATAGCTATAAGATATTTGGTATCACATCTCTAACAAACACTTTCCATCTTGCACTAAATATCGCAAGAATCATAAAAAATCAAGATAGGGATAATTATATAATTTTAGGTGGTCCACATGTTTCATTTATGTATAAGGAAATCCTAGAATGGGATAAAAAAAATGAAAATTTGATTGATTATATATGTATTGGAGAAGCTGAAAATTCCTTTTTACAATTAGTTAGGCTACTAACATCTCAAGTAAAAAATAAGAATAATTTAAATAATTACGATCCTCTATTACAGACTATTAGGGGGCTCGCCTTTGTCGATTCTAAAGGAAAACTTGCTGTCAATAAGTCTATAGACAACATAAAATTAGAGAATTTACCATTGCCGGCACGTTATAAACTTTCACAAGAGAATTATTATTATACTGTAGCAAATGTTATAGTCAATAGAGGATGCCCAAATCAATGTTCATTTTGCTCAAGACAAAACTTATTTAAAACTACGAGAATAAGAACTATTGAATCAATTTTAAAAGAGATTAGAGATATCCAATCTTTACAAACTTATACTCAAATTAATTTTTATGATAATATCAATATTAATAATGAATTCTTCAGAAATTTCTGTAAAATGTTTATCGAAAACAAAATAGATTTTCCTTGGGGATGTGAGCTTCGTGTAGATACAATTAAATCTAAAGAAGCTTGTTTATTGAAAGAAGCAGGATGTCAATTGGTGGCAACAGGTATAGAGTCTGCTAATGAAACTGTTCTCAAAACTAATTTCAAATACCAAGATCCAGAACAAGTCAAGAAAGGAATAATAAATCTAAAAGAATATAATATTGCTATTCAGGCATATTTTGTGTTAGGGTTGCCTGGTGAAACAGAAAATAGCTTCTATGAGACTATAGAATACATAAAATCACTACCATTTGACGACCATGATGAATTAAATTACTTTATAGCAACACCTTACCCAGGATCGCGTTTATGGGACGAAAAGGAATATTTTAGGATTAAATTATTTGAAGATGATTTTACAAAATATGATTGTAATCACCTTATCTTTGAGACAAAAGAATTAAGTGAAATTAAACTAAAAGAACTATATATTGAAGCAAAAAAAATTGAAAAAGAATACCGTCGAAAAATATAATTCATAAATCAATTTTATATGGTGAACATCAATGCCTACTGATTTTACAAAAAGAATCATTCATATTATTAAAAGCATTCCAAAGGGTAAGGTTCTTACTTATGGTTTTGTTGCTAAATTAGCAGGAAATCCTAGAGCTGCTAGGCAAGTCTCATGGATTTTGCACTCATCTTCTAAAAAATATAAACTCCCTTGGCATCGTGTCATCAGCTCTAATGGGAAAATCTCGATGAAATCTGTTGATGATTGTGAATACCAAAAGAACTTATTAGTCCAAGAGGGTATTAAGGTTGTAGATGGATATAAAATAGATCTAAAGCAATATCTATGGAAGGTTAAATCTTTTGGAGATATGTGAAATAAGAATTTAGGTATTATAATCTTCTAGATCTATGTGGTAAGCAGCTTGGAAATGTTCGAAAAAATATCGAAAATGCAATATCCTCCTTTCTTTCATTTATTAATTTTCTAACATTTTCTAAATTCTCTTTTTGGGCAATTAATAACTTGTTAGGTAAACCTATTTCAGCAAGTCTTTCAATCCTTGAATTAAAATGTTGAATCAATGTGTTTCCATTATCTTTCTTGAAATTTCTAAATTCTTTTCTACAAACTTCTAAAATATTACCATATCCAGGCTTTTTAGGTAATTTTTCTTCTACCATCGTGTACACCATTTATCTCTCACTCTTCAATCTGGAAATTTCAATTTTTTTCTTTGATATAAATGTCAATTTAAGTATATATAATTTCCGAATTATTGAGAAAAAAGATATTTAATCTTCTCTATTGTCAATTTTCCAATCCAATTTTTTTTTCTATTTAACATTTCAATCAAGGATAATTTTAATAATAGAGTATTAACTCTAGAATAATGTAGATAAGCATTTTTTTATATTATCTATGAAACACACTAGTATAAATAAAAAATATCCACAAATTAAACAAAAAAAATAGATTTAAAGTTAAAATTAATTATTGTGATATTTATGCCTAAAGCTGTTGAGTATTATGTTGGAGAAGCATTAGTAGGGGAAGGGAAAGATTTAGCGCATATAGATTTAATAATAGGTTCTAAAAATGGACCAGTTGGAGTCTCATTTGCAAATGCACTCAGTACACCTTCTAAGGGTCATGGAGGATTACTCGCAGGAATCCGACCTAATTTATTGGCAAAACCAGTTAGTCTTATTGTCCCGAAGGTAACACTTGCTAAAATGGAGGATGCAAGCAAAATCTTTGGACCTGCTCAAGCTGCTGTAGCTAAAGGGATAGCAGATGCTGTTGAAGAAGGATTGATTCCTATGAATAAAATAGACGATTGGCTTATAATTGCGAGTGTTTATATACATCCAAGCGCAGATGATTATCGAAAAATCTATCAATATAATTATGGGGCTACAAAATTGGCTATTCAAAGAGCATTAAGAGGATATCCTCCAATTGAAAAAATATTTTACGATAAAGATCGAGCCAAACATCCTGTTGCTGGAATAAGAGTTCCTAGGCTTTGGCGTCCACCATATATTCAGGTAGCATTAGATCATCCAGCCTTAGAAAGACAAATGAAGGTTGTCAATGCTTTACCTAAAAGTGATCGAATCTTACTTGAAATAGGTACACCATTTCTCAAGAAATATGGTGTAGAATCGATCAAAAAAATTCGAGAACTCGCAAAAGATAAATTTATTGTAGCTGATTTAAAAACTTTGGATGTTGGAAAATTAGAGGTAGATTTTGCATTTGATGCTACTGCTGATGGAGTTGTAGCAAGTGGTTTAGCTTCTTCTGCTTCACTTGACAAATTTATTTTAGAAGCGCAA
>JBHLPN010000010.1:23534-28793 GCA_048939445.1 Promethearchaeota archaeon
GTTAAATTTGCAATGAGAAGGATGCTAGGTGTTCTTCCCGGGTATCAAGATATTGATCTAAAACGGATTCATACAGAAGACGATGATAATGCAGTAAAACGGGCTACGTGGGATTAACAATCCGTTATTTGGGAAAATCTACTTAATTCTTTTTAGATCTCGTTTTCGACAAAATATTTTACTTAATATTTTAGTTCTTAACACCACAGAATTTTAAATTTGTTCTAATCTGAATATTTTATCATTTTTTTTAACAAGGTTATCAACAATGATTCCAACTGCTATACGGTCTTTTTTAAATGAAACAAATGGTGTTTCGGTTAAATTTTTCTTCTGTTTAATCTGAATAGAGTTAATTTTTTGTCTTAAATATGTATCTGTATGTGTACCAATAATAAAAATCTCATCATTTAACTTCAATTTGCCAGAAGTCAAAAGAATCTTAGCTGCTTTTTTTTCAGGGAAGTAATTTAGAACTTTTCCAATTTCAATTTTTTTATAATTTGAGATATTTCCATCAAATTCTCTTTGTATTTCTTCACCTCTTGGTAATCCAAAATAAAAACCTGTAGAAAATCCTCGATTATATACCTTATTTAAACGACTGAGCCAATCTTTAACCTTTTCTTGTGAGTAAGTATTATCATAGTATGCATTAATAGCTTCTCTATAACATGAAGTTGTTTCTTCAATATAGATTGGATCCCGCATACGACCTTCAATCTTAAAGGCATCAATTTTTACATCAATCAATTTTGGAATATGTTCAATCATACAAAGATCTTTTGTGTTAATAAAAAAAGCTCCATCATACAAAAATTCATTATTTTGCTCATCAAACACTCGCCATTTTCTTCTGCATGGTTGAATGCACTTTCCTCGATTCGCTGAGTAATCTTGGGATTGGCAAACTTCAGCAGAGAAATAACATCGACCAGAGATTGAAGTACATTGTGCCCCATGAACGAAAGTTTCAACTTCTGATTCATTTAAATTTTCCTTAATTTCCTTAATTTGCTCAAGCGATAATTCTCGAGCAAGAATTAATCTTTCGGCTCCTAATTCTTGATAAAAAATAGCACTTCGAGAATTAGAAATATTAGCTTGAGTAGAGATATGAAAATTTAAGCCTTTTTCTTTTGCTAATTGAATAGCACCAATATCATGAATGATTATAGCATCAATTTCAGATTCTACAGCTTTATCTAATATTTGCTCGAAAATGGGGAATTCATTTTCATAAATTATTACATTTGTGGTGAGATAAGCATGAATATTATTTTCATGACAAATTTTCACGATATTACTCAAATCTTTTAGTTTAAAATTATCACTATACATTCTCATGTTCAATGATTCAACGCCAAAATACACTGCATCAGCCTTACCTAGCACTGCTCTTAAAGATTTATAATTTCTTAAAGGAGCCATTAATTCGACTTTTTTTCGAGATGTTTTTTTCATTTTTTTTTTTCCTACAAGTACTTTATTCGAGATTTAACTAAATGAAAATAAGTTCACATTGTCTAATTAATTTATACTAATTCTATAAGAATTAAAAAACTCAAGTTTTAAACATTTAATCTCAAATTTTAAGAAAAAGAAAAAAAGATATTTATTTAATTTTTTTTGCTTCTTCAATCCAATCTTCAATTTCTTCTAATCTAGGAGGTTTCCTAAACATATATATATATAACTTTTATATCTTAATCCAAAATAAATAAAAAATTGAGAAAAAAAAGCCTTGTTTATTTTATTGGTCTACTGTTCGCTTGAAAGATAGGACCAATAAATTGTGAATATAGTTTAGAATATCCTTCTTGATTAGAAACTACTGCGATCATTTCTGAATCTTTTGCTGTAGCAGGAGCAAGAATTACTTCTTCAGCGTCCCTAGTAACTGCGAAAAACTCACCTGCAGTTTGTAATTGACGGAACTGAATGTTTCCAAGTTGCTTCATTTTTGAGATTATGCCTGAGTACTGATCCAATTCCCACCTACTAGTAAGCATAAACCTCACAGCTTTCTTCTGGAAGGCATATTCAGAGACAACTTGTAGTATATCAGGGACTACATATGGAGTAACAATGATAATTGAAGATTTTACTCGATAAATTGCATCTTTAATAGCAGCAACCATCGCATCCTTTCCAACTATAGGCCAAGTTGTAACCCTAGAAATTTCAGGAATCGCACTGGCAGCGTTATGAATATCAATCAATCTATTTTCATTATTTTCAGCAAGTTCAGTACCATCATCGATTGAATTCATAAATTGTAGAGTAAAATCTGCGATAGCATCTTTAACATTTTGGATGGTATCACGTGTAGTATTTGATAAACTATTCTGAAGAGTCTTCGCACTTTGTTCATATTTAGACTTATGATCTGCGAGCATGTCAGACAAGTTATTATCCATGTCTTTCGCTTCAGCACTCCATAATCTAATTTCATTATCAATTTTTTCTGAACAGTCTCTTTTACTATTATCAAAGTTAGTATCAACCTCTCTTGTCCAATCAGCACTTATTCTTTTAATTTCAGTATCAAAATCAGTATAATGTTTTAATGAACTTTCTTTATGATTATTTATCGCATCATCATATAGTCTATGATGTGTTTTAAGTGAGTTTTCTAAAGAATCCTTTAACTTAATTCTGGTATCAGAACAATCTTTTACACCACTTTGCAAGGTATCATCTACTTCTCCAGCTAAATCAGTAGCAAGGGTTTCTAATTGTGCATCTATAGTTTCTTGAGCACGATAGTCAAGGTCATTAGTTTCTGTAGCTAACCCCTCATTTTCATTTACCATACTATCAGTTAAATCAGATTTTATAGACTCTGTAGTTCCTCGAGTATCTGCAACATAATCATCACAAGTCTTAGTAAAATCAGGTTTCATTGGTTCTGTATATTTTAATATATTTTGTATAGTTGTTTCGTGTCGTGCTTTATATTTCTTCTTTTTACCCATCCAAAAAAATCCTTTTTTTGCCATGTCTTCTGAAAAGTCTGTAAACCTATTTGCATGTTCAAGTAGGTTATCAATTAAAGTTAATGTCATGCTTTTAAAATCATTTGTCTGGTCAGTTAATGTTCTATGCCTCTCATCAACAGTGGCTTTTAGGCGTGTTTGGAGAGTGTCTGTAGTATTTTTTACATGATTAGTATGTTCTTTTAGTAAGTTCGAAATTTTAGCTTTTAGATCGGTAACAACTTTGTCCATGCGTTCTAAGTACTTCTCGAGAATTTGTTCCATTTTAGGTTTAAGCTGATTTGCGATATTTCTATGTCTTTCTACATGCTCATCTAGCTCCATTTTTAATTCTTTGTCTAAATCCTCAACTCTGGTTGAAAAATCGTTTAACAAATTCGAAATTAAGTCTGTTAAATTGTCTTTTGTTTTGGAAACTTCCGCTTCATTTTTACCTACACTTGTTCCAGTAATGTTTTTTAAATTCGAATTCAAATTGTCCATAATGGTATGAATATTGCTTTCTAATCCCTTGGTAGTCTCATTAAAACGATTTGTGGCGCTTTCGATTCGGTTCCTTTTAGTATTATTTTTTGAATCAGAATCTTCAAAAAAGTCTTTAATTTGGGAATCAACCGCATTTTCTACTTCCCCAATACTATTATCTTGAATTGCTTCAAGTTTCTCAAAGCGATCAGATTGATCGGCTAAGATATTATCTTTAATTTTTGCAATTTCATTTCTAAAATTTTCTGATTCATTGGTAAATAATTCGAAATATGGCTGAAGTGGTATATATCTATCAACAATTCCTTCAACTCTCTTTAGGAAGCCTTTCTCAACTAACCAATTAGTAACTTCTAATACAGTTTCATATTCTAAATCTTTATATTCCTCAACAAGAGTCATGTATACTTCAGAAGGGGTTGCTCTGGGAACTCTTAAATACACTAAATAAATGTTAATATGTTCCTCAGTAAAACCATATCGAGTGAATACTTCTTTAGTGAAATCCTTTAACGACATAAATTTTTCTCCATTAATTTGAATTAGAATTCAAATTAAATTAGATTTAAGATGAATTCGGTATAAATATTTTAATTTGATTTGCTATAATAATATTTTCAAAATTATCATATTAAAACTTAAGTTCAAGGTATTTTTTATTGAATTCGAATTGAGATTAATTTAAACTTAAACTTTATAAAGTATAATATTATTGAGTTTACCTATTTGTAATAAACAGGATTTAGTTTAATTGGGGAGAATTATTCCTTAATCCTTTTTATATCAACTTCTTTTTTTTTATTAAATACAAATTTGACATGAAAAAATTATGAGAAAATTTAGTAAACTGATACTAGGAGCTTTTGTCTTTCTTATGTTATTTTCGATATTCAGTATTACTAGTGTATTAGCCATTGGAGAAACAAATGTAGATGTTAATGGTGACACTATTCAAACTCAAATACAAGCATACAACAAAGTTATGTTTACTTTTAGGCAACGAACTCGTTTAACTTGGAATTCTAATGTTAATATCGATCTGAATATTGAATGTGAAACATTAAGAATCGGCGAAAAATATTTTGAGATTGAGATTAATGCAGACAGAAATTTAACAATGAATATGATATGTACAGAGGAACAAGTTCAACTCGGCTTAATGAAGGGATTTACTTATAGGATAAGAGAAAGACACCGATTTCAATATCAAGAGGGTTTCTGTGCTTATATACAATGTAATGACTCTTGCCAAGCAAAACTTAAAATACAGGCAAATAATCAAAATCAAAATGGGCAATGGGCTTACTATGATGATACCACAGAAGAGTGGGTGCCTGTACCAACTACGATTGAAGATGGATATTTAGTAACTCTAACTGATCATTTCTCCTATTGGACCATTCTAATTCCAGAATCGGATAATACACTGGTGATTGCTATTAGCATTGGAGCAATTTTAGGAGTTATTGCTGCTTTTTCAGTGATATATCTCAAGAAAAGAAAGTAAAAGTAATTAAAATCTTTTTTTTTATATTATATAATAATTAAAAATTTTCGAATGTATTTTGTTGACTATTAGTGGTTTAAGTAAATGGAAAAAATTTAGTTACAGTATTATATTTCTTTTGATAATTTTCCTTGGATTTAATTGTTTTCTTGTTAGTGCTCGAAGTGAAGATATCAATGGTTTTTCAGCGCAACGTACTATTTATCCATATGAAAGAGTATCTTATCATTTCTTAAACAATATCACTTTTGAAATTTCAACTGATAC
>JBHLPN010000395.1:0-2770 GCA_048939445.1 Promethearchaeota archaeon
GGTATTTGGCATGATCCAACTTTTAGTGTTTACATGATATTCGAAAGTGAAGGTTTCTGGGCTTTAATTGTTTTAATTGCTGGCGTTGGATTAGTAGGTGTAGCGACCATCCTAATTAAACGAAGAAAGGATAGAAGGATCTAAACAAAAATTAATTTTTTTTCTTTTTTTTTTATTTTTTTTTCCATTTTTTCATGCATATATATAAAAAATAATCAAAATTTCCTCAATTTTGTATGTTATACATTTTTTTTTCTTACAAAGTTTTAAATTTTGATAAATCTAAGTGACATAAGGAAAATATTTATTTTCAATGTGAGAGTAAAAGATGACATTAAAAACGCAACAGCCCTTTTATGTTGATGAAAACAAGCGATGGTTTAAGAAGTGGTGGCCAGAAGGAGTTCCTTTTAATATTACTTTTGAAGAAAAGACACTAAATGAATTATTAGATGAACAAGTTGATAAGTATGCAGATGAGAATTTTATATGGTTCTTAAATGCATGGATTACGTATAAGCAGTTCCAAAATTATGTAAAATCATTTGCCACTGGACTTTCTAAATTAGGAATTAAAAAAGGTGATGTTATAGCATTATTTCTCCCTAATTGTCCCCAGTATATTGTTGCGTATTTTGCTATTACACGAATTGGAGCAATTGCAAGTGGAATTAATCCTACATCCCAGCCAGTGGAAGTTCTACACCAACTTGATATAACTAAGCCAAAAAATCTAATAGTTTTAGATGCTTTGTATGAATCATCGATAAAGCCGATTATTCAAGATTCAACAATAAAGCTTGTTATCTATACAAATCTTATAGATTTAGCAGAAATAAAAGGAATAAAAAAAGCAATAGGAAAATTTGTAAAGAAAATACCTTCCGGGAAAGTTGATTTTCCAGGTGCTTTAAGATTTAAAGAACTCTTAAAGACAAGACCAGAAGTTCCAAAAGTAAATATTAATGTAAAAGAAAACCCAGCAACATACATCATGACTGGTGGTACAACAGGATTACCAAAAGCTGCAGTTTTAAGTCATTTTAATGTAGTTTCTAACGCTAAACAATGTAAGTTATGGTTAGGTGGAGAAAAACCAGGAATAGGAAATATAGGGATATTACCATTGTTTCATAGTTTTGCTCATACCGTTGTAATGAACACTACTTTAGCTATTGGGGGGTGGATAATGCTTTTTCCAACTCCTCCTTCTCAAGCAGAATTGTGCGAAAATATCGAAAGGTTACCATGTAAAGAAGGATTAATTTATGCGGGTACTGAAATAATTTTTAAAAGATTAGCAGAACTTAAACGTCTTAAAAGAAGGTTCCCGGGAGTAATGGGAAAATTAATTTTATGTATTTCAAGCGCTGGACCGTTACATAAACCTGTGAGAGATGCTTTTGTTAATAATACTGGAGGCAGAATTGTGGAAGGATATGGTTTATCAGAAGCTAGTCCTGCTGTAAGTGCTGGTAACTTATTTGGTGAAAGTCCTATTGGAAGCATTGGGATGCCTTTTCCCGGAACAGAATGGGGGATATGGCCTATCGATGAGTTTTCCAAGGGTCCGATTTGCCTTGGAGATCCAGAAGATATGAATTTTGGTATTGAAAATAGTGGCGAAATATGTGTTACAGGACCTCAAGTAATGTTAGAATATCTTAATGAAGCTGAGGAAACATCAAAAACTATTATGGAGTATGGAGGTAAATTGTGGCTTCTAACTGGAGATATTGGTTTCATGAATGAAGATGGTACAATTGAGATTAGAGATAGAAAAAAACAACTCATAAAATGCAAGGGTTATTCCGTATTTCCAAAAGAGATTGAAGAATTATTAATGAAGCATCCAGACGTTACAGAAGTTGCTGTTGCAGGACTTCCTGATGAGGAATGCGGAGAAATAATTAAAGCTTGGATTGCAATTAAGGAAGATTGTGATTGTTCACCGCAAAAGATAAAAGAATGGGCGAAAGACAATATGGCACATTATAAGGTGCCTCATAGTGTGGCGATAATAGGGGAACTTCCCAAAAATCTTATTGGAAAGGTTCAGAGGAGATTATTACAAGAAGCAGATCCCATATGGAAAGAAAAGTATGAAAATAATAAATAATTTTCCAGGAAAACTATGAAAATGTAATTCAGCTTTTTTAGACAGCTGTTCAGCATGGTTTAGTCTTTATTTTTAAATGATCTACTTATTTTTTACTGTAAACCTTTTTAAAAAGGAAAAAGTGGATTATTCAATATATTATAAAACATATAGAAATATGATAGAAAGATAAATAAGCGAATAGTTTCTAGTCTATTAGAATCTAAATTTTTATTAAGATAAGTATTTTTTTTTAATATAGCAAAAAACATAAATAAAGAGTTTTTTAAACTTGTCTGAAAAATCCGAAATAGAAAAGCTTTTAATAGAGGGCGCGAAATTAGAAGCAATAGAAATAACTGATTCTGAACTAAAATTAATTGACGAGGTTATTCAAGAGTTTGCGCCAGAAATCGCGTTTTTGTATCAAATTAGGGAGGATGAATCAGAAGAACAACAGATAAAAACAGGACGCCTTCATGAAAATCGTATATTGGGTATTATTTTAAAATTTTATTTAGATGGAAAGAAAAAAATTACTACAGGGGAAGTGGAGCAAGAATATAGAAGATACTTTAAAGAAATTGCCCGATCTACTATTTCAACTTATTTAAATATGCTAAAAAAGGAATCAACTTTATACAAAGAAAGAGATGGAAGAATTGTCTATTA
>JBHLPN010000114.1:0-4186 GCA_048939445.1 Promethearchaeota archaeon
ATTAAAGAAATGGAAACAATCATTTGGTTATTATTGTTTACATCCTAAGAAATTTAAATTTGGATTAACAGATTTATAATAACAAAATAGGGTGAGTGAAAATTGGTACAAGTTTTAGATAATGGGGGAGAACATAAATATAGTATTAGATTAGAAGAGATTATAATTTTAGAAGAACTCCCTGTAGAGGTGGAGCAACTTGAGAAACCTAAAGTAATTGAACGGGAGGAACCATGTAAAAGAGCATTATTGAAACTAATTAATAAAGCCAAATTTAATGCTAAATATCTTAACGAGACAAAACGAATAGAAGATGTGAAGAATAAGCTACAACATGTTAGAAACTATGCTGTTTACTAAAAATTGTAATCGATTCGCATAATTTTTTTTTATTTTTATTTTTTCTATAACTTTATTGATAAATTGACAAAATTAGAAAATTTGATTTGAATTTTTCATTTTTAAAATTTTTCTTTTAAAATGTCCTAAATACAATTTAACACTAATTATAATCAGTTTTACAATTGTTAAAATCCATAGAATTTATTAACTTAGGCATTTAATTTATAATCTTTTTTCAATTATTTATATTGAATTAATTCTAATTTTATCAATATTATCACGAGTGGATTAAAATTCGTACATATGAACAATATGTTGAAGATTTAAAGAAGATGAAGCCGAATATTTATATCGGCGAGAAAAGAGTTGGGCGAGATGACCCTCGAATCAGGGGAGGCATGAACATTATAAAGGAAACGTTTGACCGTGCTCACGACCCAGAATACGAAGATTTGTGCACAGCAACATCACATATAACTGGTAAAAAAATAAACCGATTCTGTCATATACATCAGAATGAAGATGATTTATTAAAGAAACAAAAAATGACCCGACTATTATGTCATCGCGTTGGGGGATGTATTCAGCGTTGTATGGGTATTGATGCAATGAATGCTCTATCAATTATTACTTATGAGATGGATCAAGCTCTAGGAACAGATCATTATAAGAGATTTCTGAAATATCTAGAGTATTTTCAAGATAAGGATGTAGTTGCTAGTTGTGCTCAAACAGATGCTAAAGGAGATCGTTTAAAAAGACCGCACCAACAAGAAGATCCAGATCAGTATTTGAGAGTTATTGAAACTAGAGATGATGGTATTGTTGTAAGAGGATGTAAAATCAATATCACTAATACTCCTTATGCAGACGAATTCATCGTTGTTCCATGTAGATATATGGGTACTGAAGATAAAGATTATGCGGTTGCATTTGCATTGCCAGGAGATTGGGAAGGAGTGAAATTGCTTACAAGACCTGCATATTACAGAAAAAGTGAGTATATGGAGTCACCAGGATTGCAAATGGGAGATGCTGAAACATTCATTATTTTTGATGATGTATTTGTCCCGAATGAACGAGTTTTTCTAAATGGCCATGCTGACCCACGACAGACGCCATATGCTGGATTTTTAGCACTAATGTTTGCTCATTATCATAGGCACAGCTATACTGGTTGTAAACCAGCAGTTTCTGAAATTTTAGCATCTGCCGCGGCTTTAGTTGCAGAATATAATGGTATTGAAAAAGCTTCTCATGTCCAAGATAAATTATCCCATATTATAGGTATTGCTGAACTAGTTTTTGCTGCTGGTGAATCAAGTGCCAAACATTCAGAAAAATCTCCTTCTGGTACCCAGATTCCAGATGAAATACTTACAAATGCAGGTAGACGATTAGCGGGAGAAAACATATATGAAGAATATAAAATATTGGCGGATTTATCTGGAGGATTAATTGCTACTTTACCCTTTGAAGGTTCATTTTTCTCTGAAGAAGTGGGAGACCTAGCAATGAAATATTTAAAGAGAAATCCTCGAGTTAAACCAGAGTATATTTATCGCTGTTTTCGAGGTATTGAAGCAATGGTAGTTTCTGATTTAGCAGGTTTAATGCAAGTAGCTGGTTTGCATGGAGGAGGAAGCCCACAAATGGAAACAATAACCATGATGATGCGCTATGATACAGAAAGACTTAAAGACATTTCAAAATATCTTTTTGGAATTAAATCTAAATTACGAAAATACGATAGACCAACAGTGACCCCTCGAAAAATGCTTGAAAAATTTAGAAAAGCAATGCAAGGAAAGAAAAAAGAATAGGATTGCTTTTTATAAATTCATACTTTTTTTCTTAATTTTTAAACAGAATATAAAATCCTGACATAATCCAAATTAATAACTCAATTTATTATATTCTTAGAAGTTATCCTCTTTATGAATAAGATAAAATTAGATCAGAGATATTCTCCATACCAAATGCCATGTGTTATTATTGGAGCAATTGTAGATAAAAAGCCAAACTTTATGTTGGGTACATGGGTGAGTCGTGTGAATAGAAAACCTCCTATATGGATGGCTTCCATTAATAAGAGGCATTATACAATAAATGGTATTAAAGAAAATAACATATTTAGCATGAATTTCCCCTCAGCTAATCTTGTAAAAAAAATGGATTACATTGGGATCATTTCAGGTAGAGAAATAGACAAATCCTCCCTTTTTGATATATTTTATGGAGATATTAACGTTCCTATGATTGAAGAATGTCCTCTAAATATCGAATTATCTGTAAAAGATCTAATAGAGTTATCGGATCATTATATAGTTCTGGGGATTGCTGTAAATTCATATATTAGTGAAAATTGTCAATCAGATGCTAAACTTGATATAAGAAAGTTAAACCTAATTATTTATACTGGTGCTGAAAATCAACCAACATACTGGTCACTGGGTAAAAAGTTAGGTGATGCTTTTAAACTGGGGCAAGCTCTTAAAAATTAGAAACACATTGAAATAAAAGGAAAAATGAATAGTTTTTATAAATTCTTATTTATCTGGTTTTTACATTATACATAAAACAAATTGATGCATATCTGAAAGAGAATCTATAATAATCTCATCATCTTCTGATATGTATTTTTTAATTGAGATCCCACTATTAAATATTTGATCAAATTTTTCATTGAAAATTTGATAAATACTCTTATTTCTTGATATGTAAAGTCCTATAAGCTCAAAAGCAGGATCAAAGCTTGGTTGAATAAGCTCACTGTCAGTTAGGCTAAAATTGCTAAAATTTTCATCTGTTACATGAATTATAATACTTTTAAACTCCAAATTATAGAGCCCAACATGACTAGCGAGAAGTTCAAATTCTCTACTATTTACAAGAGCTTTAATTACATCAGAATGAAAAATAACTTTAACCTCAATATCTTTTAGGTTTTCCTTAATTCTGGTCATTCCTATTTTCATTGATTCGGTAAGTTCTTGAGGGATCTTATTAAAGCCGTATTTTTGAATCATCTCAATCAAAGGATTTTCATACCTAATACCTATTGCAATTTTACATTCACTTTGAGCTAAGAAATGATGATATGATTCATCAAAATTGCTAATATCATAGCTAATAAATTCAACAGGTTCTTGAACTGCTTGCTCATCCATTTGATATTGTTTAGTAAAATCATCAAGAGCAGTTTCACATTTCTCTCTTTTATCTTGGAATTGATTTTTAAGATCTTCAATTCGTTTTTGTATTAAATTTTGCCACAATGTTACTATTGGAGTTGCAATGTGGATTTTCATAGGTCTATCATATATTTGTATAAGACCGAGGTCGCTTAATACTGAACAAATCTTATATCCTCTTTTTAATGAAAGATCAAATTGATCACACACTTCTTTTAAGTTTTCTATTCTTTTATTCAAAAGGATGTAATGATATATCCTTTCAATACCTTTTTCTGTGATGCCAATTGAATCAAATAGTTGGCTAAGAGGTAAGTATTTGGTATCTTCCATTATATTCACCTATCGCTCATTTTGTCTAATGTAAGTTCAGTAAGAACATTAAAAGCTTCATCTACATTAACATTTTCTTTGGATGAAATCTCAACAAAACTTGCCATATTATTTTTATCAGCAATTTGTATACCATATTCTCTTTCAACTTGCCTTTGAGTTTTTTCAAGATCTAATTTTGCACCAACAAGCATAATTGGGATAGGACCGCCTTTGTCTCTTACTATAGTAATCCATTCTGAAATATTATCTAAAGTGGAGGGTCTAGTAATATCATAAAGTAAAAATGCAGCATTCGCCCCCAAACAATATGTTGG
>JBHLPN010000114.1:4286-8771 GCA_048939445.1 Promethearchaeota archaeon
TTTTATACTTTTTTAAATAATTCTATTACTTTTTCCTTAATTACAGGATTTAGTTCTTTCTCAATAAGACTTTTTAATTCTTTATGAACTAAAGGATTTTTTAAAAGATGCCTGTGAGTATTAAAAAACCGTATTACTGCCCAACGAACAGAATCATCAGGATCATTTAATAACGGTAAAATGAATCTGAGATAATTTATGTCAGCTGCTAATTCAAGTTTTAACACTGCTCTAGCTCTTGTTATAAAATCAGGATGATATAATTGAGGAACTAATACATACTTGATAGTGTCATTCTTAACAAAATCTAAAATAAAGTTAAAAATATCAACCTTAAAATTATGAATTTCAGTTGTTTCCTTGACATATGAATCTAGTACTGATTCTATCTTTTTTCCTAGTTTCAAAAGACTTTCAAAAGATATGAAAAAGCTCTGTGATAAATCAGATTTATCTAACTTTAAATTCTTAATTAATCTTTGTATAATTTTGTCGTCTACTTTCGAAATTTCTACAACATCCCAATTTATATTATCTTCTTCCTCCCAGATTTTATTATCCCTTAAATAACTCACTAAATCAACTTTATAATTTTATAATTATTAATTAAAAAAAAATAGGATTCTTTTTTTAATTGATTTATTATTAAATTAAAAATAAAAAAGCGAACATAATCATAATATCTCACAATTTAATAATAAGCAAATAAAAAATTAACACTTTAATAAAATCAAGATTTACAAAAATGATAAAGTTATATGATCCGTAAAAGTTTAGCATTTTTTAAAAAACCATAAATACATGCAAAATTTAATCCGATTATTTAATTCCTACATCAGAAGTAATTATTTTATAACTTTAGTAGGTTTGATACATTATAATACAAAATATCCCTTTTTGTTTCATTTGAAATTCGTGGTAATGACATTATTTTTTCGATTTCAATTGGTAAAGTTGAAGTTGTTGGTGAATCAGAGCCAAATAATAATCTCCTATGACCTAATGTTTTAATTAAATTATATATCCCCAAAGAAGGAGAACAACTTGTCTCAAAATATAAATTATCAAATTTCTTCAATAATAAGCCGACTTGCATAGCAAATTCCATACAATATGCCGCATGTCCAATGATAATTCTTAAATCTGGAAATTTACTAGCTAACTTTGCAATATCTTGCGGCTCAGAACCATCGTGAAATCTAGTTTTTGGATGTGAATGAATGAAAAGTATGATATCTTTATTAACATCTTGCATAAATTCAGCTAATTTTAAAATATCTTTAGGAAATTTAAAAAAATTAAAGCTTCCATGTATTTTAACTCCAATAAATCCTTTTTTAAAATGTTCCTCCAAAATTCTATAATTCTCTTCTTCTTCATCGAGATTTAATTTGGGATTGAACCAAAACATTTTATAAAATCTATTAGGCGCTTTATTGGCAATTTCAATTACATCTTGATGAGATAATTGACTCTTTGGAAATAATTTTTTAATTTCGTTTAAATAATTGGCGATTTTGTCGTTATCATCAATAGTAGAAGCATATTCTTTTTGTTTACTGTGATATTTAGCCCTATTTATTGTTGTAATGATTGCTTTTTCTACATTGTAATGATCCATATAACTAATTATGTCTTCATGCGGTTTAAGAAACACTCCATAAGTATGTAAATGGGCATCAAAAATCTTAATATCATTTTTAGAGATTATAATACACCTATTAAATTATGAAATTTAGAATTTTATAACATAATAATAAAGAGATTTTCTTTAAAAAAAGAATAAAAACTTATAAATTTTTAATTTTTTCCAAAATACTCCCCCGATTTTTCTCCCAATATTTATCAACAGCTTTCTTTACCGCTTTTTTAGCTGCTTTTTTCACCACAGCTCTTTTTATAATTGCTCCGAGAATGTTCATTACCTTTTCAACCATAAGACTCTTAATTATTCCCTCTATGGATTCTCTTTTTGAAGCTTTTTCAAGCCATTTATCAAATACTTTATCAACATTCTTATGTATTTTTTCTCTAAGGTCTGAAGAGATCTCTTCTTCCATAAATTCATTCACTTTTATAATTATATATAACTGATGATAATCAAATCATTTAAAATTATACTAATAATAAAAGTGGATAACAGAACAAAATTTTTTTATCCTTATTGATGTTTAATGAATTTCCCGTTTTGGTACTCATTAAAAGCTATTCTTAATTCCTCATCTGTATTCATTACAATTGGTCCACGCCAGGCAACAGGCTCTCTCAGCGGTTTTCCGGATACTAGTAAGAAACGTACTTTTTCATTCCCTGTACTAACCTTTACATGATCTCCGTCTCTATAAATCACTAAAATTTCTTTTTTCACTAGTTCTTCTTTATTATCATCGAAATATCCTTCCCCCTCAATTGTATACGCAAAAGCATTATAACCTTCCTTTATTGGATGGATGAATTCTGAATGTGGACTTATTGTGATATCTAAATATTCTGGGTCAGTTATAATATCTTGTACAGGACCTTTAACTCCATTAAGTTCACCAGAAATTATCTTAATTCTAACATTATTATTATTTAAAGACATTTCTGGAATTTGAGAACTTTTAATATCACGATATCTGGGATCCATCATTTTATGTGAAGCAGGGAGATTTGCCCATAATTGGAATCCCCACATTAATGTATCATTTTGTCCTCTTTTTGGCATTTCTTGATGTATAATACCAGATCCCGCCGTCATCCACTGAACATCACCAGCTTCGATAACACCACCATTACCTAGACTATCTCCATGTTCAACTTTTCCATGTAAAATGTATGTAATAGTTTCTATACCACGATGAGGATGCCAAGGAAACCCTGCCATGTAATCTCTAGGATCATCCGAATGAAAATCATCAAGAAGTAAAAAGGGGTCTAAATATGAATCCGCATATCCAAAAGCCCTTTTTAATCGAACCCCAGCACCTTCAAAAGTTGGTCTACTCTTTAATGTAACCTTAATTTTTCTAATTTTATTCATATTATTTAACATTTGAATCCCACCAATAATTCTTTGCCTTATAAAAATTAGATTATTTACAAGATAGGGAAATAATTCATAAATCATAACCAATTAATAACTGTACTTAATTTAGGAAACAAATTATTCTATACTATGTTAAATCATAGATTAATAGATCCCCCAAGAAAGCCTAAAAAGTTTGTAAAAGCAGCAATTGAATTCTTAAACAGACATGCGAAAGATAAAAAAGTTTTTTGCGCCTTATCTGGAGGAATAGATAGTTCATTAACTTACCTTTTGCTCAAAAAGGCAAATATAAATACAATTCCAGCATTTATTGACCATGGCCTCATGAGAATCATCAGGGGAGCGGAAGAAAGAGATTACATTATAAAACTCTTTCCGGATATAAGAATAGAAGATATTCGGAAAGATTTCCTTCCAAAAATATATGAAGAAGGAGACGCTGAAGAGAAAAGAAAACTGTTTAAAGCAGCTTATTCAGATATTATAAGTAAAATAATTCGGGAAGAAAATTGCGATCTATTAGCAGATGGAACTATACTTCCAGATATAGAGGAAAGTTTTGGGGTTAAAATTACTGATTTAAAAGAAACAATGAGTCTTGAGGAGGAAAAAGAATTGATGGATATGCATATTGAAGGATTTGTAAAAAGCCAACATAACGTTGAAATTGAATATGAGGTAGAAGCGACTATTCAACCAGTAGCCAGTCTTACAAAAAATGAAGTTCGCAAAATCCTACAATACTTTAAAATGCCACAAGAACTTATTTATAGGAAAGCTTTTCCTGGTCCTGCGCTCTCAGCTAGAATTATAGGTCCTGTCACTGAAGAAAACCTCACATTTGAAAAAAAAATCCATGATTTAATAGAATCATCAGTTGAAGATTTTTATAAAAAAAAATATGGAAAAGCAATGATTATTAATGCTAATGGGGAACAAGAGCCTTTTCAAGTATTTGCTGCTATCGGTGAAGATGTCCTTAATAAAAAAGTTACAGGGTTAGTTGATGGGAAGAGAATTTACGAGATTCCTCTATGTGAAAAGGGAGATTGGTCTTACGATAGATTAGTTGATAAGGCTTCCAAATTAAAGGGATATGCAAGGATTTTATTTGAATTAGGAGCCAATCCTGAAGGAAAATTTGATGTTATTATTAGATCTATTAATAGCAAAGATGCTAGAACAGCAACAGTTACCAATTTACCCATCAATTTGTTAAGAGAGCTTACACAGAAATTACTAGACTTTCCAAAAACTAAAATTGTATATTTTGATGTAACACCAAAACCACCTGCAACAATCGAATATGTCTAAGTCAATAATTTACTTTTAAATTAAATTCCTCCTTTTTCTTCTGTAACTAAAGTAAATACTTTAAATAATCTTTTAAAGATATTTTTCTTAACTTCCTTGGATTTCGCATAGTTTATTCCAATTATATCAAATCTTTTAAG
>JBHLPN010000115.1:0-8763 GCA_048939445.1 Promethearchaeota archaeon
TATAGCTGAAGTTTTCCCAAAATTATTAATTGTCAAAGGTGTATTAGATAAGGTTCTTTCTATGGGGATGATTGATGATTTTGATTTACAGGTAGCTTTACAGTGCACTGGTGAGAATTCTCCTTTAATAATTTCAAGAACTTTAAATAAAAAGGAATCGGAGATCATTGATACTTTAAAAAAGTTGGAACAACTTGAAATTATAAAAATGTGAGAACTAACTTATAAAGGATATATATTACCTAATCCTAAATAGTAAAAAATATATGTTTTATAGTTTTATCTAAATTACAATCTATAAATTATTTGACTTTATTATGGAGACCAAACAAAATTTCATTGCTGTTGTAAAAAGTCCCTCGAAAGATGCTCATTTAAGGGTAGGTAAAGGTTTTTCTCTAAATGAAATTATGCAGGCTGGTAAAACGGTTAAATTATTGGAAGATTTGAATATCAAGATTGATTATTTAAGAAATTCAGTTTATAATGAAAATGTTGAGAAATTAAAATTAATAGAAGTCCCAAAGAAAAAAGGAAAAAAAAGAGAACCATTTGTTAAAAAAGAAAAAAAGAGAACTCCATTTAAACCTAAAGTAGAAAAGCCAAAAATAAAAAGAGTCGTGAAACCAAAAGCACGTCCAGCAAAACCGGTTCCAAAACCAAAAAAGAAAGAAAAAATAAAACCTGTAAAAATAGAAAAAGTACCAATTCCGCCATCGGGTACTCCACTAACAGATTTGCCTGGATTAGGAACAGCAATTGCGAAAAAGTTTATCGAACTTGGTGTTAATAATATTGAAGACTTAATTAAAGAAAATCCTGAGGAGATAGTAGCTTTAATTAAAGGGGTTTCTTTAGAAAGACTGATAAAATGGATTAACGAAGGAAAAGAAATAATAAAATAAATTTCACACCTTTATTATTCATATTTTTTAATTAATTTGAATTCTTTATGGAGTTCAATCTCCTATTACAGAAATTTTATAAACTTTAAATTTATTTTAGAAGTAAATTTAATTTTTAAATTAAAGAAACATAAACGAGAAAGAAATGCAATATAATTATTTTGTTTATAAAAAACCAGAATGTGCAATTACTATTAATAAAATGCCAAAATGGTTTCAAGAAATTGAATATAATGGAAATGAGATTCAAGGTAGTATTCTTTTACATTCTCAAGATGAATATGATGAAATTTGGGGTCCAAATTCAAAAATGGAAGTATATTGGGAGAAAAAAGATAGGATGAATTTTTTTTATTATAAGGAAATTCAGAATAGTATTGATGTATATAATGCTATCGGTCTTATTGTTACCGGAAAGAATAGAGATTGGTTAATGAGCCATGAAATAACATTTTGGTATGGACATCGAAATAAGATGATAAGAAAAAGGTATTACATCGAAAAAGCTATACATTGTATATTTTATTGTGATGTAACAGAAAGATTAATCAATATTCATACTTCTATGATAGCAGAAATGTATGAAAAATTTAAACCCTTTATATTGAGTTCATATAATTCAATTCTTTGTCATTAATTTTAGGATTTAAGAGCAAAAACAAAAAAATTATCTCGATTTGTTGGACCTCCCGTTATCTTAAAGTATATGATCTCAAAAATTTTCATTAGTTTCTTTAGTTCACGTTTGGAAAAAAAATGATAAAATCTATTATAAACCTTTTTTTCATTTGAAAGAGTCCAAGGGACATATTTATCACCAAATTCTTCTAAACCTGTGGCTTCTTGCTGATTCTTATAATCTATAATAATATTTCTCTTGAGCCATTCCAAAAAAAAATAGTCTCTAAATCTTTTTTGCCATTTACGCCAAACTGTAAGGATTAATTTACCCTCATCTTTTAATATTTCATGCATCTGAATTATTGCACTTTTTCTTTTAGATTTTTTTCTAATATGATGTATAGTAGCAATTGAGAAAATAGTATGTATTGAATTTTCCCTAATGGGAAGGTTTACAATGTCTCCATGTATAAGTTGGAAAAACTTAGATTCATATTGAGAAAACAGCTCGACATTTTTCAAATTCTGACTAGCTAGGTTTAACAATTTGAGAGATACGTCTATTCCAATTAATTTATTAGGAGGATTACTCATTATCTTAAAATTTCTACCATTAGCGCAGCCTAAATCTAAAATTCTCCCTCTAAATGAATATCCTTTGTTTTTTAAAAAGTCTATAAAAAACTCGAGTGGTCGCCATGGCTTTTTTCGTTTCATATGATAATCTTTTGCTATTTGGGTAAAATTTGAACCCTCCATGAAATACAAACTCATACGATATTTCTTTTTATAATATAAATGATAATATGATAATATTGATATATAATTTTCAATAAATATTATTGAATAAAATAAGAATATTGAGACATGAAGGAAATAATTGATATTTTAACTGTTTTTTTCAATATATTTAGAAATGACATCCTAGAATATTATCAAAAAAGTTATTCTTATTTAAAAGATCTAATCGCTTATAAAAAAGTTAATTTAGATAAAAAAATTGAGACAGAAAATGATAAACAGATAAAAAAATCTGTCGAAAAAATGCTAAAAGCAATTAAAACCGGGCTAAATACAATTGGTTTACCAATAGATATATTAAATGAAAGTCAAAACAAATTTATGGAAGCCCTTAGTAAAGGAGAGTATTTGTTCACTGATTATAATTCTTATTTTGAGATTTATTCAAAAAGTTATTTAAATAATCTATTATTCGGAATTCTAATTGATTATCTACTTGATCTTGAAGTAAAAAAGCTTGAGAATGTAAATTTATTTGATCTATTACCTCCTTATTTTATTTCCAGATTAAATGAGTTTAAAAGGAGCCATTTTAGTAATCCTGAGATTATTGAAATGTTTAAGCGTCAAAATTATGAAGCATTTATAAATTTCACAGATTTATCAGTAATTAAACCTAAGAAAATCTTGGAAGCCGATATATTAACACAGTTAAGGCAAGCTAAAGAGGTTTCTATTGAGTCACTTAAAACACCCAAGAAAGAATTAATAAAACCCCCAATCGGAATTATAGAAGAAGATTTAGAAGAAAAAATATATCAAATCGAATCAAGTAAGCCATCTACTCCTCAAATTGTTCATGAGTTTGATATCATATTAAATACTGGTACTTTTCTTGATCATTTTGGTTTTTTTACACCAATTCATCCAGAAATAATTAGTAAATTTAAAATCGATAAATTAAGTCTTATAAATTCAAAAGTAGTAAATCGTGATTACTTCGATTTAGAAAGCTTATTTTATTATATATCTATTCTTAAAATGTTAAATCTCGAATTACCCTTTACTAATGATGAAATTGTAGGAATATTGAAGAACTTCATAAATAGATGGGTTTTTTGTTCTTCAAAAGATAACTTACCTGATTCAATCAATAATTTCTATGGTCTTGCTATTTTTTCAGAATTAGGTTTATTAAATACACCAGATGTCATTGATCTTCAGGAAATTGAAAATTTTATCATAGCTGACCTAGAGAAGTTCATTCCTGAAAAATTGGAACTAAATCTCCATTCACTTTTATGTCTAAAATTAATAACAAAAAGTCAAAAACACTTATCAAAGAGATATTTGAATCTTGACTCTATAGTTGATTTTAACTTATTAGAGATGGAAAATTTAGTGCCAACTTTCGACATTTATAACCATTTAGCATCATTAAAGCTATTAGGTCAAGAAGTAAAGATCAATAATTTACAAACACCTTATATTGATAAAATAAAGAAATTAATTTCCAGTAATGGCTCAATTGATGATTTAATAACCAAATCAGCAAGAGCGTTGTTAATTTTTGATTTACTTAATTTGAAAGAACAAGAATCAGATTTATGCAGTAATTTACTAAATTATATTATAAACAAAACAAGTTTCTTTTCTATGGAAAATCTTGATATAAATTTTAATTGGCGTAGTGATATATTAGGTTTTAAAATAGAGTTAGAAATATTATATTGGGCACTATTAGCTAGTTCTCAATTTCCACCAATAACTTATTGAGAATCAATTAATTTGAAAATTGTAAGAAGAAATTTCTTTGCAGTGGGAATTATATTACCTTGTTTAACTGATTCATTCCATTCCTTTATTACATTGTAATTTTTTTTTAAGTCTTCTAAAGTTTCTCTACCTAAATTAATCCAATAATCATTCTCTATTATAGGAGCACCATCTCCAATTCCAGGACAATATTGTTTTCCTTTCTCTGTGTAAAAAATTTCTATTTTATTGTTGCTGTCCTTATTCTTTTTTTCTATTAACCCAAATGAAAATGGAAATGTTCGACAAAACATCGGTCTCAAATCATAAATTAAACATTTCTTACTTTCTAATCTATAAAAATAACATCCTCCTAAACTATTTTTAAGAAGTGCTACAAAAGCTAAGCCTTTTTCTGTTTCTATTGGAGTTATAACCATTTTCCTTTTATTTTCGTTAGTAACTGCTTTATCAAATATATAAAATCCGAGTATATCAAGTATTTCTTTAAGATCTAATTTTAAACCATTCTTGATTCTTAATATATCTAAATATGTAAGATTCACTAATGTATCTTTATCTGTACAGCAATTACCACATCTTGTACAAGCAAATCTCAATTTTTTCAAATCTTTCATAGGAAAAATGAAAGAAAAAAAAAAGGTTTTTTAAGAAAATTAATCACTTATAGGTATAATTATTTTTTGCTTGATCAATGATTCAATTGCTTCGATAATTAAATCTTTATTTTCTTCATGGACTAATTCAACAATATTATTAATATCCAGGATAACATTATCGTTCGACATTGACTGGATTACATTTATTACTCGCATTTCCATTTTAGTTAGTCTTTTTTCTTTTTTCATATTGAGAAGATTGATGTCATCCGATAAGCTAAATGATTCTTTATAATACAGTTCAAAATATTCGTTTATTACTCGTGGGACCATTATTTCAAAATGATCTAAAGCTCCATCCCAATCTTCCAATTCTTTTGAAAGTTTTAGGTTTAGAGCTAAAATTAGATTTGATATTTGACTTTTCAAACTTTCAGAGGATTTTTCCTTAAGGATAAAGACAGTACGAATCTCTTCGATATCTGCAATTAGACAATAGAATTGTTTAAAATCTAATTCGATCATTTTTTCAACACCATAACTTTTCTCATATTCAGTAATCTCTTTATCAGCAAATTCTTCACCAATCATTGTAATAGCTTGGATAAATCCTGAAAAAAGTTCCTTTTTATGCCTTTCTAAAATTGAATAACTTTTCGAGTAGATTGGTATGCCACTTAATTTATGAATTACTACAATCGCTTGAATATTTTTAAGATCTTTAAATCCTTGTGTTTTAGCTAGCAAATCAGCTTCTTTTTTCCTTTTTCTTGGCAATATTACATATGATCTTAAACTTAGAGCCGCAAATGCTGCTCCAATTCCGAGAGATGCAAATAATATTGCCCATAACCATATATTTGGTTCTTCTGGGATTACTGGAGGATCTATTATTTCAAATTGATATATATGTATTTGTGGTTCATATCCAATTGCTGTAAATTCAAAAGTTAATCGATATATACCTATTTCGTTAATAAATTCAGTGCTAAATTCAATAGAATATATTCCATCGGATAAGTCTTGTACCGTATAATATTCAGGATTACTGATATTAACTGATACTTGAGCATTGGGTATTCCCTGCTCATCAAATTCTGAATAATAAAAGAATCGTATTGTACTGTTTTCATGAATTATTATTCTTGAATCTGAATCTAATCTTTGGATATTAGCATTTTCTCCAAGGTTTATCATCAAAGTTAGATTACTATTAATAAAACCAAGTTTATTTGAATTTATGAATATGTTATACAACCCATATCCACCTAAGGAGGATGTATCGATAATAGTTTCGTATATTCCTAATGCGGCTTCAACAAAATATTGTGTTCCAGAAGTCCAATTATAAGAAATTAACGCATTCGAGATATAAAAATTATTTTCTGCGTCTCTTAAATAAACTCTTAATGGTAGAATGTCTCCTACAGTAGCTCCTGTCGTATTGTCAACCTTAGCATCATCTGGTTTTAATATTGTTAAATAACTATCATGAGCTACAACAAAACTTGATCTTAATCCTCCTAAAGCAGTACCATTACTCCAAAATAAATCATATTCATAAAGACCTCCGCTTGTATTAAAAACACCAAAAGTAACTTGAGAAAAAGTAACGTTACCATTTACTGGCAATTTGCTTTCCTTATAAAAAACTGTACCATTAGGGTGATAAATTGTAAGATTAATAACACCTATATCTTTTGGAATATCATTCATATAATTTAATTGGGTTGTTATTTGAGTAGACTCTCCTGTTGGAAATGTACCATTTTGAACCCATTGACCTTGTTTGAGTATCTTTATATTTGATGTATTTAAATAATTTGGTGAAGTTGCCCTCAAAGTATACCAACCAGCAAAAATTGCATTAGTTTTATTAATCAGGATGATATCGTCACCACTTTTTCCGTATTCAAAATTTCGTGTTTGCAAAAATGGATCTAAGACAGATATGAATTCCCACTCAATTGGTTTTTCAATTTGAAATTCAAAATCTTCATATGTAGGAGGCATATAAAGATAATGATAAATTTCCCAATATATAGTCCCATTCTCTAATAACTCATAAGATATACCTTGATCATGTAATTGATTATAGCTGGAAAGCGACTCATGATAACCATATAAAGTAGTATTTAAATCGAAACTCAAATCAGGGGAAGTAGTACTGACAGTTAATATAATTGGATTTGTATCCCATCCATCAGTTAGATTTAATGATGCTTTTCCCCATTCATTTTCTAGCTCAAAACTCGAATTATCTATAGTTAATTCTATACCATCTTGAGTAGCGTTAGCAAATGTTGTAATCTCTAGAATAACATTGTCAAACCATATTAAATTTGCATTTCCATCATCATAGCCACTATAAATTGTACTAGATCCTACATTTCTGATTCCAATTGATATATTAAGAGTTTGATCAATGAGATCGCTTGAAGCAAAAATATGTGAATGATTTATCCATAAATACATGGGTACTTTATCTGTGTGATGCCACATATTTTTACCTTCAGAATCTATATCAAGTAAACCTTTAGAATAAACTTTCTCTCCATTTATACTCATGTACATAATGATATTGTTTGTATCAAGTGCGTATTGAGCATAATAATCGAAACTTAAATAAGCATCTATTACTTTTCCTCGTGGAATAATAATATTATCTTGATAAAATTCGGTAAATGTGTTTTCATAAAATACAAAAGATTCAAGATCATCCCAATACGAACCATGATAACCTATAAACATTGCATCAGCACCGCTAATATTCCCAAATCCATAAGTGTTTGAACCCCACGTTCCACTTTGAACATATCTTCCTTGCCAATTTTCTGTGTTTTCTTCTAAATTACTTGAAGCATTTATGAATTCATAATAATCAATATAATATCCATATGCTCTTGTGCTAGGATTGTTATCTGATTGATATGATAACAATAGAGTATCACCGATACCCCAAGGTGAATAAAAGTCGGTTCTACTTCCCGATATTGACAAAACCTCACTGTATGAACTATTATATACTACCATAAAATCAGAATCTGTTGCATCTGTTTGATAATCGAAAGTCGACTCAACAAAATGAACTCTCATATAATAAGCACCAGATTCTGTAATTGTATGTTCTATATCGGTATAAGCATCATGATTAGTAGCATAAGGATGACTGCCACCATTGCTTTCATAGACTTGATATTTTCTATAAACTTGAACTGGTTGAAATTCACTATTATTAATCCAATTTCTAGTATCTTGTAAATTATTGATGGTTGTTTCAATTTTACTTACTTTCCAGTCATTCACATCATCCAAATAATAAGAAAGATTCAATTCTTCTTCATTGGAAATGGTTATTTCCTGATTCAATTCATAGAGATTACCCGTATCATTTATACTTAAAGGAGATTCAATTCCTTGGAATAAATAGGATTGTCCATTAGAAATCTCTAAGTTTTGATCATATTCTCCATTATTCTCACCTTTTAAATTAGTATAAATATTTGATTGAATCGCAAAATTAACCAAAAAAGTATTAACTAAGAGAGACAAGAAGAAGATAGAAACAAATAGAGTAATTTTTAATTTATTCTTTTTTAAAATAGATTTTGTCGTGATATTATACAAAAAAATCCCCTTATAAGAAGCAATTAAAATAAATACTTATGTAACAAGAATGAAAGTCTATGAATTTAAATTATTGTTAAATTGATTTTAGTATAATTTCTTAATTTTAATCTTTTATTTACAAAAAGATAATTAAGAATATGTGATAAATACTATATTTTAATTAGGTAAGAATTCCTCTTTCAGATCTTCAATTAAAAATCTTTTATCTCTTTCTGAGATGCGTTTAAGATTAACTCCACGATTATTGTAAATGTCAGGAGGGATATCCTCAAATAAGGAAAGTATTAAAATTAAAGCATTTGTAACAAGAGTTCGATTGTGGGTGCGTTTTAGATATTTCATAAGCTCTATGATTGATTGATTTTTCCAAATTTCTGTTTTTTCTTTATCAACTTTTTCTTTTTGAAAATAATCGATAATTTTCAAATAAAAATCTAATTCAAGCTCATCATTATCAGTACTAATTTTCATCTTTTCTTAGCTTTTCCTCA
>JBHLPN010000396.1:0-2762 GCA_048939445.1 Promethearchaeota archaeon
ACACGAGCAGCGATAATATTGACAAATCGAGATGCTACTTTTGCTGTATCAGAAATATTTTCCTTTTTACCTAAAGGTGAATCCTTTATTGAGTAAAAAATTGCATGTCCTCCTAATTGTTGCATTCCAGTTTCAAAAGATATTCTTGTTCTTAGAGAAGGTTTTTCAAATAGCATAAGTAAGGTTTCTCCTTCTAAAGAAGATCGATAATTTTTAGGATTTTTCTTAATCTCAATTGATTTATTAATGACTTTTTCACATTCATCTTTTGAAAGATCAGAGACTTTTAAAAGGTGACGTACCATTTTTAATTCCCATTTTCAATTTTTAAAGGTAATTAAATAGTAAAAGGAAATACCAAATAAAACTTATCATGAAGTTACATTTTTTAAACAATTTGGTTCACACTAAAATAATAATACTATTAATTGATGTTATAGGAAAAAAATTAGTTAGGTCTTTGCTGTAATCTTTTTTTTACTAGAAGAAGACTACTGATTCCTAACATTCCTATTATTATAAAAAAATTATAACTCGGAATGCTAACGGGAGCAGTATATGAACGAAACTTAACCAGAACCATATCATCATATCCCTCACCAAAACTCTCTGTTACTCCAGCAAGATAGACGTTACTTGACGAATCTACCGCTACTCCTCTGCCAGCGTCATTTTTATCACCACCCCACGTCCAATTCCACTGCTGTGCACCGGAATTGTCATATTTCACCAGAGCCATTTCACCACCCTCCACTCCGAAATTTCCTGAGGATCCTGAGAGATATATATTGCCAGATAAATCCACCGCCACTCCATAACCAGAGTCAGGATCAGCTGTATCCCAAGTTCGATTCCATTGCTGAATGCCATCACTGTCATATTTAACTAGAGCCATAGCACTAATTCCTACCCCAAAACTCTCTGTTACTCCAGCAAGGTATACATTATTGGATAAATCTACTACAACATCTTCGCTCATATCGTAATGCTCTCCCCCCCATATGCGACTCCATTGCAGTATACCATTTCCATCATATTTCACTAGAACCATATCATTATATTCCCCTCCCACACCCACACCCGATCTTTGCCCCGCAATATATAAATTACCCAATGAATCTGTCGCTATTCCCCAACCATAATCAGAAGCACCTCCATCAAATGTGCGATTCCATTGCTGTATACCCAAACTATTATATTTCACCAGAACTATATCAGACCCAGTCACCCCGAAACTCTGTGTATGTCCCGTTAGATATATATTACTTGAAAAATCCACCGCCACTCCATTACAAAAATCACCACCAGTTCCGCCCCACGTCCGATTCCATTGCTGTGTACCGGAATTGTCATATTTCACCAAGCACATATCACTCATTCCTTCTCCGAAACTAGATGTTCTTCCCGCAAGATAAATATCACCCGATGAATCTATTGCTATTCCATTACCGTAATCAAAATCAGTTCCCCCCCAGGTGCGATTCCATTGCTGTACACCTGAACTGTCATACTTAACCAAACACATATCAGCATATCCCTCCCCGAAACTCAATGTGTATCCCCCAAGAAAGACATTACCTGACAAATCTACCAATGTTTCACGACTACCTTCAGAACTATTACCCCCCCATGTATGATACCATTCAAATTCAAGAGAATTACTAGTAGATAAATGAGGTAAAACGTTGCTATTTATCTCCTTATCTTGAATATTATTGGTAATAGCAATTCCCAGTAAAATAACATCAAAAAATAAAATTAAAATAGACCCTACTAAATATAATTTAATTCTTTTCATGTTCTTTTCCGATGCCTTTTTCAAAATTTATTGGATTCAAGAATAGCTAAGTTCATCTTATATTTATAATTTTGTTTTGCTTGATGAATAGATCATAAATTTATTTATTTCCTAAAAGAGGAGCAAAATTTTTATAAAAATATGCATGTTTTAATAAACTAACACAGTAGATTCGGTTCAGGAGTAAGACAAAAAATAATTTTATAGAGATTTGGATAAAAAAAACAATTGGAGATAATGGAAGAACCAGTTATATTGGTCCTATTTGGGGCGAACATTAAAATTATATAGAATAACGTAATACTTTTCCGGGAAATTTCCTTTTTTGCTTATTATTATCAACAACAATAACTCCATTTACAATAACAAAAGGGATCCCTTCAGGGAATTGATGAGGATTTTCAAATGTGGCTTTATCAATTACGGTTTCTGGGTTAAAAATGACAATATCTGCCCAAAAATTTTCTTTTATTAATCCGCGATCCGATAATCCTAATCTCATTGCTGGAAAAGAAGTCATTCTTCGAATAGCATCTTCCAAAGTCAAAAGTTTCTCTTCTCTAACATATTTACCTAAAATTCTTGGATATGTTCCATAAAATCTAGGATGAAATTTTCCAAGGCTAGGTCTATTAGGAATTCCTAATCCATCAGTGCCAACCATATGATATTTCCCTGTCATTATTCTACGGATATCTTCTTCACTCATCGATTCAACTGTTACTGTAGAACCACCTTCATCATCCATGATAATTGAAAACATTGCTTCCCACTCATCTTTCAACCCTTTAACTTGTGTAATTTCAGGTAGATTTTTGCCTTCAAAATCTTTCCACTTTTCTGATACAACAGATGATATATAAATACTTTCAAACCCATTTTTTCCTATAAAATTTTCCCATCCTTCTATTCCCTTTTCTGTATCCTCCTTGATTCTCTCTAAATTGGATTTTTGCGTTATACG
>JBHLPN010000397.1:0-2761 GCA_048939445.1 Promethearchaeota archaeon
TTGGATTCTTTACTTAGACAGTAAGGCTCATGATTAGTAGTATCAATCCATATCTTTATATCCTCAGAATCTAAATCATAAAATTTACAATAAGCTTTATTTTCTCCACCATCATAATCTACGTCCAGTAAAAATCCTCGTTCCATATCTTTCACGATTTCTCCTTTTTCAATAAGGTATCGAATGTGTTTTGAAGAAACATTTTCTCGTAAAACCTTGGTTAATTTAATATTTCCTACTTTTAAACCAAAAGGCTCATCATTTCCTTTGAAATATAATTTTGATGCTATTTCTTTTGTACTCTTCTCCACTTCAATGGTTATATCTTGAGCTTTCTTTTTTTCTATAACCTTTTTTGTTTTTGAATCCTTTTTAGTTTCTGAAGGCTTCTCTATTTTCTCTTCCTCTTCACTAACAAAAGAGAAAAGTGATTTCTGTGCCTTATCATCTGGCTTTTTCTTTTTTGGACTTGGCAATTTTCAAACCGATAAAAATTATTATTTTAATGTCTAATATAAATAATTATTATAATATTTATTATTGTAACCTCTCTTTAATAACTCTAAAGTTAAGAAATTATCTAGGAAAGGTAAAAATATCCAGAACATCATTATATTTTTAAACAGGCAAATTTTAATTTTATAGATATAATTTACTAACTAATTGAAGGTGTATAATATGATAAAAGTAGCAGTTATTTCAACAAAAAATCGTATTTATGGTGTGAACAAGTCTTTAGAGTTATTAGGCATCAATCCTGTTAAGGAGAAGAATGTAATTTTCAAACCGAATTTCAATACTGCAGATCCTTTTCCTGCCTCAAGCTCAATGGAAACAGTAAAGCAATTTATCATAAAGTTAAAAGAAATGGGTGCAAAATCCATTACTGTTGCAGAACGAAGTGGTCCAGCTAACACCGCTAAAACTTTTGAAAAAAAAGGATTATATGAATTAGCAGAAGAATTAGATTTTAAGATTGTGGATTTAACTGGTGTGTCAAGGGAAGAATATGTTCATAAAAATCCAGAAGGATGCTATTGGAAAGATGGGTTTTTGTTTGCCAAAATTTATAATAACGCAGAGTGTATTGTTGAAACTTGTTGTTTGAAAACTCATATGTATGGGGGTCACTTTACTTTATCACTTAAGAACGCAGTAGGAATGGTACATAAAAAAAATATGAGTGAGTTGCATTCTTCTAAGTATCAAAGAGAAATGATTGCGGAAATCAATGCTGTGTATAAGCCCGACTTAATAATCATGGATGGTCTTGTCGCTTTTGTTGATGGCGGACCAATGATAGGTACCCGAAAAGAAGCAAATGTCATTGTTGCAGGTACAGATAAAATAGCAATTGATACTATTGGAATCGCTATATTACGAATTCTTGGAACGACCCCTGAAGTTACTAATGGTCCAATTTTTGAGCAAGCGCAAATTAAAAGAGCGATAGAACTAGGTATAGGAATAACATCACCAGACGAAATTGAGTTTATAACCGATTCTGAAGAATCTAAAAATCTAGTTTCGAAAATCAGAGAAAAATTAGCAGATTAATTGAGTTCTTTTGTCAGAATTATAATTAACTAGAGATTTTATAAAATAATTGTTTATGAAAAAATTTATCTCTAAAAATCTTTTATTACTTGTTATCATCAATCAGTTTCTTTATTTCTTCTAAAAGAAGCTGTTTCTCTGCTATATACCAATCAAGTTGACTTCTAGAAGGATTTTCATGAAATATAATTTCAGCAACTTCTCTTATTTCTTCTTCAGAAGGAAGTATCAATTGACCATCAACGTTCTCTCTTATTAGAAGAATCAAATTATCTGTCTCTAATGGTTTAATATCATATCCATTTTTGACATTCTTATTGATTATAACACAAAGTTCAGCAAGTTTCCAAACAGATTTCTCTAAGGGTTTATTCTGTTTGTAAATTTTGAAAGCTTCCATAACAACATCTTCTTTAGTAAACATTTTTCTCAAACAGAAGTCAAATAATCTATAAAATCAATAATAAGGTAATTGATTAACAAAAAGATAAATAGACTTTTAATTATTTGTGTTGCCTTTTATAGGTGATTAAAACCACAAAATTAAAAATTTATAAATTTTTCATATAAATATAGAAAAGATACTATGCCTCCGTAGCTTAGCGGTATAGCAGCAGACTTGTAATCTGCAGGTCGCGGGTTCAAATGAATTGAACTATGCGTTCTATCCTGAAATTCCCGTCGGGGGCTCCATTTCTATTAAGATTTCTACTACTTTTTGGTTTTCTTATATTGTTGTTAAAAATTTTTGATACTATAATAGCATTTATTAATTTCGAAGAATTTGATAATATAAGCAGAAATATGAGTGGTGAATTTTAATAAATAAGATCAACAGGGTTATTCTTTGTATCATTGATGACGTTAGAACGGAACACTTTTTTGATTATATAAACAAAGGATTACTTCCTAATCTCAAAAAATTGATGGACAATGGAATTTATTCTGAAAACTGTATAACTGATTTTCCTCCTATAACATACCCTACTCAAGTATCTTTAATCACAGGTACCTACACTGGGGATTTTAAGAAAGAACCATGCCATGGGATTCCCTTATTAAATTGGATGGATCGAGATGTGGCTCCGCCAATATTAAGAGAATATGCCTCTAAAAACTTACAAATATATAAGATAAATGAGGAGATGAGTAAGAATTGTAGGACAATTCTTGAAATGGCAGGAGAAGGAAATACAGCAAGTAT
>JBHLPN010000116.1:0-8717 GCA_048939445.1 Promethearchaeota archaeon
TAATTGAGGGTAAAAAAATTTTATTAAATTATTTCATAGGGACTGCGGGCTCAGGAAAGAGCTGTCTCACAGGTGCGCTGAAAGACTATATTCTAAATAGAGATCCCGAAATTTCCGTCATAACTGTGAACTTAGATCCCGGTGTGAGTGTAATACCTTATACACCAGATATAGACATTAAAGATTTCATTGTTCTAGGGGAAGTTATGGAAGAATATGGATTAGGCCCTAATGGAGCTATGATCTTAGCTTCTGATCTAATGGTAAATTTTTTAGATGATTTAAAAGATGAGATAGATGAATTTAACCCAGATTGGATTTTAGTAGATACCGCTGGGCAATTAGAATTATTTGCTTTTCGTGAAACTGGGCCACTTATAGCGAGCGCTTTGGGATTCGGTTCAATTCAACGAGCAGTAAGTTTTCTTTTTGATTCAAATTTTGTTTTAAGGCCAAATGGTTTTATATCGACTTTACTTTTAGCAGCTTCTGTACAATTCCGTTTTAAAGAGATTCCTCAAATTAATATTCTCTCCAAAGCAGATCTTTTAGATGAAGATCAAATTGAAATGATTGTAAATTGGAGTCAAGATTTTAAAGCATTAGAAGAATCTACTAGTGAGAGAGAAAGTGGATTGATCAGAGAATTATCAATGGACTTATCAGAAGTGTTTGTTCAAATGGGGTCGACTGCAGAACTAATACCCTGTTCTATTAAAGAGGAAAATGGACTTGATTTATTATTTGGATATTTACAGAGGATTTTTGATTCAGACAAATCTAAATTTTATTAATTATATTTTTACTATCAAATATAGATTCATTAAAGTTAATTAATTATCATGAAAATAATTGGCCCAATCGCAGGGATAGGATCAAGGCTGAAACCTTTTACTTTAAGTAAACCAAAAGCATTCTTAACTGTTGCAGGAAAAACTGTTCTGGATCATATTCTGATTAAATTTTGTAAGACTTTTGATTCGGATACTGAATTAATTTTAATAGTTGGTTATAAAAAAAGACAAATAATGGAATATATCAGAAAACAGTATAGTGATAAATTTAAACTTACATTTATTGAACAAATTCCAAGAGGATATGAAGAGGGAACACCATATTATTGGGGTTTAGGAGAAGCAATCTATTTAGCACATTCTAGATTTAAGAAGTCTGAGTTAAATAATGCTAAAGAAGATAAAAGAAAGGGCTCTCTTATATTTTTGGGTGATATGTTACCTCTTGATGAATATTCATATCTGATGTATAAATATTGGGAATCTGATGTAGATGGAATAATAGCCGTGATGAAAGTCTCTAAAGAGGATGCAAGCTCTTATGGAGTGGTCATTGTTGATGAAAATAACTTAATTAAAAAATTAGTTGAAAAGCCAAAGAAATTTGTGTCAAATCTAGCTATTGCTGGTCTATATTCATTTTCAAATAGAGCAACATTCGCACTTTTCAAAAATCTCAAAAAATATCTGGATCAAAGAACTGATGAGTCTAATGAAGTTTATATGACAGAAAGTTTACAGGATCTTGTAAACCAAGGATTTAAAATCGCTGCCGTGGAATTAAAACAAGGAATTCTGGACTTTGGGCGACCTTCTGAACTGTTAAATGGAAATAAGTATCTTTTAGAACAAGAATCTAGTAGGATGGATGATTTTCAAAAAAATAATATAATTGTTGAGAGATCATTCTTAAAAAATCCTTTCTTTATAGGAAAAAATACAAAAATACTAAATTCTGTAATTGGTCCTTATATTTCTATTGGTGATGACTCTCATATTGAGAATTGTATTATAGAAAACAGTGTTATAGAATCGAGAGCCCATCTTAATAGTATAATCTCCCGAAACTCGATTATAGGGAATAATGTAAAAATTGAGAATATAAGTAAAGATAATTTGATTATCGGTGATAAAAGTGTTTATTGAATACTTTTCCTATTGATATATAATAAAACTTGGAAAATTGGAATGATAACTTCCATAGATTATAATTAAATTTTAATTCTAGAAATATTAAAATACTACATAATAATAACAAGAAATTGAGTAAACTATAAAAATAAAAAAAAAATCTGATCTATAATGCCATATCATATCGCTTTTGATGTTTCTCATAAACCAAGAGGAAAAATTGATGAAAATCTTACTGAACTTCGAGATTTTTTAAACTCAAATGATTTTGTGTGTTATAATTTTTTAGAAGTACCTATTACAGAAGAATCCTTAATACCATATGATATACTTGTATTTGTATGCCCTGATTTCTCTAGACTCTCAACCTTAGAAATCGCTGCAATTGTAAATTGGGTTAAGAATTCTGGAGGTGGGGTGTTATTATTATCGCATGCAGGTGGAGATAGAGGCCGTGGAAGCAATTTATCTGAAATTTCAGAGCAATTTGGGATTGCTTTCGAAAATGATCAAGTCTTAGACGATAAAATAAATCTAGGATTAGAAAATATACCTTTAATTTCTGCATTTAACATCCCCCATCCAATTACTAATGGAATAATTACTTTATGTTATAGATCAGGATCTTCTCTTTCAATTATAGGAAGCGGAGCTTTTTCAATAGCAGATTCAAATGAAACATCTGAACCCTTTTCCTGTCCTCTTATATGTGTCTCAGAACCAGAAAAGGGTAGAGTTTGTTGCATAGGGAGCTATGAATTATTTAGGGATAAAATTGGGGGCGGTTTTCAATGTAATGATAATCCACAATTAACATTAAATACCTTTAAATGGCTCGTGTCTGATTATCGAATGGAATTAAGAGCAAATTTAGATGTACCTATACCTACTCCTCAAACATCTACAATTCAATCAAAAATATCAGAAGAACGAGATGTTCCTACAACATATCTCCCTCCAGATAAAAAGAAAATAGATATCGATTTTTCAATGAAGATTTCTAAGAAAAGTGAATTAGTAGAGTTATTAAAAATATTTCAAAATCAGATTAATACTATAAAATCTACAATTGATAAATTAATTGAAAAAGCGATAACATCTGAAAATGACATCCTTGAATTAGAAAACTCAACTATTGCACAAAATTCCAATGACACTCACCTGGTTAAACCTATTGAAGAATTTGACGTTGATCTTCCTCCATTTGTAGAGCATATTAATGATGATTTAAATATTCAAGAAGAACCTACTTTAACAGCTTTACCCCCGAAACCAGAAAGTCTGAAAAAAGAAGAAACTGAATCAGAAGAACCTTTAAAACCACCACCAAAACTTAAAGCAAAAGGCAAAACTAAAAGAGAACTGAAAGATGAAAAGGAGGGATTAGAAACAAAATTGACCTCAGTTCAAGATTTAATGAAATTTATCGATAAAAAACACTCATCTGGAAAAATAAATGATGATGAATATGTAAAACGATCAAAAAAACTCCAAAGTGATTTAAAGAAAACGAAAAAAAGGATTGATATTATCAATAAACTGCTAGAAAAATAAATTGAATCTAAAAATCGTTGGGTTTCTTTTCTATTTTTTTAATTTAAGATTTGAATACTTTTTGAACAATTTTATTTTATAACGTCTGTTATAAAACAAGTTTCCACGATCTTTACTCCCTTTATTTGAGAAATCTTTTCCTCAATTAAAGGATTAAATTTTTCAATCGATTCAATTTCTACTTTCATAAATAATCCACAATCTCCCGAAAGTCTCCAAATATTCGTAATTTCTTCAATTTCCAATAACTCTTTTAAGATTCTTTTAATTTCTTTGAAATCCGGTTCAACTTTTACTGTAGCTCTCGTACGTGGTTTATTATCAATGCTATATTCAATCGTGAATTTTTTAATGATTCCCTCATCATTTAGTTTTTTAACTCTTCTCCTAACAGTTGCTTCAGTCTTCCCAACATTTTGAGAAATATCATTAAATGACATTCTACTATTTTCTTTCAATAATTCTAAAATCTTAAGATCGACAATATCCATAATATTTAAATCACAAATCAAATTTTATTTTCCTTTTTTTAAATAATTTTTCCTAATTATTAAATATGATGATTCAATTATCAAATTCATTTTAATTAAAACTTCCATTTTATTCTTTTTTTGCAAAATTTTGTATACAATGTTATAATCTTATGTCTAAAAAACCTTATTGGTGTTTATCAATATATTAATATCTTATTAATACATTTCTGTTTTCTTCCATTTATTAATTAATAATCTATATTTCTATTTAGGATTCAATTTCGCATATGAAATTAAGTAAAATAAGAAAAAAAAATAAATATTGAATGTTAAAAAAATAGAATCAGAAAATTAAAATTTATTTATTTACCTTCTTTTAGAAATCACTATTAGAATAACACCAAGAATTCCAATTCCACCGATGATAATTCCGCTTATTGTAAAACCGAAGAGCAAATTACTACCAAAAGTATAATGATCTACAGGCAAGTTAAATCGCATCTGGGCGATGGGTATAGCAAAATTTTCTCGAATTTCTATTAACCAAGCTAGGATTGCATCCATTTGATCATCACTTAGTGAAAAGAGATTTTGTAGATAATTGTAATATTCAACTTGTCTCATTGCTCTAAACCAATTTGAAATTCCCTTCCAATTAACTAATGAGTTACTTAGCTTTGTTGTTCTAAGGGGATCAATGATGGATATGTGCCCCCATAAATCACTACATATAGTTTCATCGATATAAGTTTTAACAGGAAGCCCAATCTCCCATTCGCTAAGAGAATTTAAACCTAAAAGTGGACCTGCATCGATTCCACCTTTAAAGATTTTAGCATCAGCCCATTGATGATAGAACTCCATTTGAGCAAAAGTTGGTAAATGAGTGCTTGTTAAAATCCATGCTAATTCTGGTACCATAATATATCTAAAGGTAGTAAATAACCAATTATTTATCAAGTTTAATTGTTGTATATTCAAACTAAATGTTGTCATTATTTCAGTTTGGGCAGTGACATTTCCTTCATATGCATCAATCCATTTTAGAATCCCAAATCTATCAATAAAGGACGAGCTGTTTGATGGATTAAGGAGATCAGATGCTGTATTCAGGGTAATATTTGTTTTTATAGGAATTCCTGCTTCAAGTCCTCTCACTGTTACTACAAATGTAACTCTAGCATACATAGTTGAAATATTATAATTAAGAAATTGATTAACATTTGCCCCTGCTGTAAATCTCACTTGCAAAGCATCAAGATGGGCATTTGTACCATTGGCAGCAACTATAGGAAATATCTTGCTATACCAAGCACTTTGATTAGTCATAGTTACATTTTGAGCCCCTTGCCATCCATTCATATTTATATCTACAGTCATATCATTAATGTCATCATCATCATGTCCATAGATCCATACCTCTATCTGAGTAACTGTTCCAGTACTAGGAAGGATAATTGTTTCCATATCAAAAGTCTCTGTAAGTCCAGCATCTCCGTTTTGAGTAGCAATATAATCATCAGTACCCTCAGTTGGTTGCGCTACTAAATCATTAATATTTTCATAATGACTGCCTGTGGCTGGATCTGCCCATAAAGCCCCAGCATCACCATCAGGTCTAACTATTGGGCTGACAGAATAATCAAAATCAAGTCCTTCGCTTTTAATTGTACCATTAGCCCATTGCTCTAAATATAAGATCTCTGCATATTCACGTATCGACATATCAACCCCAATAGGGGCTGGAAGGGAAAAGATCCATGAAACATGCGTATTTTTAATAGGACCTGTTAACCAAGTAAAAATTTCTGCTATTGATACATTAGATAAGCCAAAAACAGATTTTAATTCATCCTCAAGCGTTGAATTCCCACCAGCGGCATATATCCATTTCCAAACTCCAATATCGTTAACAAAAGTAGATTCATTAAGGGGATCCCAGAGTTTCTTTGCAGTGTTTATAGAAATATTTATAGGATCTAACCTACCGACTTCCCATCCAAATAGATTCACTTCAACTTCTGGTATATAACCCAAATTAATTCCGGTAAAAAGCCAAGAAGCATTGACCCATTGACGATAAAATAGAATTTCTGCATACTCCTCAATAGTGTAAGGAGGTGAATATTCAAGTTTAAAAATATCTTCCCATAAATAAGATGTTATATACTCTGATACATTTTTTAGTTGCAACCATGTACAATTGTAAACCGATTTCATTAAACTCCTGTTAGTTCCAATATCTGCTTCCGCAAGAGAATAAAAATCAAGCCAGGCAGTAACCTGGGCTCCATATGCGAGCTCATTTATTAATCCAGGGTAATTAGTCTCACCAATTGTACGTCCATTCAGTAATCTGGAGATCGCTGCACCTGTGAAATTGAGACTATCAATACCTCCTGTCATATGTTCTGAAATACCTTCTATCGACATTGAGAAATTATCTTGAAACGTATAATTATTAAAAAATAAATTTCTTGCGATAACTGGGCTAGTACTATTATATAATACAACATTCCATAATGTCTCATTTATGGCTACGGCAGCTTTAGTGCAATTAAAAAATTGAGGGAACAGTCCAGTGGTTCTGTTTTGAATAAATAACAGCGTTTTGGGAATACCAAATATCTCCGCAAACTCATCTTCTATTTCCCCAATTTTATCATCATGAATTCCTGGAAGAACTTTATAAATCCCTAAACCAAGATATTGATCTTCTATTTTCTGTACAATGTCCTCTTCAACAGCAGTTAAAACATTAACAACTTCGGCAGAAACTTGATCACTAAAATATCCTTTGAAAAACAATCCTGTAGGTAGAAGTCCTATTCCTATAACTAGGAGAATTACCGATAGGTTTAATTTTGATTTGTTTAACATAATAAATATTTTGAATTGTATAATATAAATATTTCCACTTAAAATACCTTACATTCCTTTATTGCAGATTTCTCCTAAAATAGAATATAATAATATGGTTCAATAAGAATCAATTAGAGGTTTATTACGAACTTATTTTTTTTGTAAAAAAAACCTTTTTAAGGAGAGTATATTAAATTGATTAATTATGGAGAAAAAATATATTTTTAAATTTGTCATACCTTTTACCATATTGTCTGGAGTATTTACAGGCCCTCTCTATAATCTTTTAACGTTTCTTAATACAGGGATTCTTGAATCTCATTGGTCAATTTATGTAAATAGCCTTGTTTTTGCGAATTTAATGGCTTTATGTTTTATATTATTTGCAGTAATATTTATTCTTACAATGCAATACATAGAACAAATAACAAAAGAACCTTTAATTATTTCAAGTATGGGAGTAATTGGGTTTAGTTGTATTTATGCAAGTTTCATTTGGGTGTGGGATGTTGTAGTACTAGTATTTATTATCACTAGTGTAGCAACTGGTTACCTAATTCCAGCTATTATAAAATTTACATCTGATAAAGCACAAAAGGAATATGGCAATATACGATATGCATTAGTTTTACCCATAAGTACCTTGATTTGGTTATTCATTACATCTATTCTCTTTACAGTTGCAGGTTTACCATGGAGAGGGCTTTTCTTAGTTGCTGGGATCATTAGCATCGCATCATCATTCATAATAGTTTTTGTTTGAGTTCGCTTCTATTGTGTTTTTTAAGTAAGGATATTAATACAAATCATTACTTTTTTACAGAAAAATTCAGGTCCTTTTAAATAAAAATAATATTAATATCATCATCATTATTATTATTTAATACATTACTTCTTTCATTTCAGCATGAAAATGTTTGAGAGGCTAAATTATGTCTAAAGAAATTCCAGATAATGTAAAAGAGTCTTTAAGATCCATTGGTCTCACTGATTATGAAATTTCAATATATCTCACCTTGATAAGTAAGGGTCCCATGGATGCGAGAGAACTTTCTGATGCTTCTGGTGTCCCATATTCTAGAATTTATAATATACTCACTCAACTTGAAAAAGAGAAGATGTGGATCATTAAAGAAGAAGAATCAAGACCAAGTCGATATTTCGCAAAAAGCCCTGATGAGGCATTAGTTATTGCTAAAAAGCAATATAGTGATAGCTTTAATGAACATTCAAATAAAATTATCCAGACACTAACACCAATTTATCAATCTCACGATACTCCTATTAAAATTGCTCTATATATTCATCGTGGCAGGGATGTATGTATTAATAAAGCATTATCATTGATTCATTTATCAAAAACTTCCTTATATCTTGTTTCTACAAAATATGAGTTTTTGGAAGTGTTTTATGATGATATTAAAAAAGCTAGAGCACGAGGAGTAACAGATTTAAGACTTCTCGTAGAGGCTGAAGCTTTAGAAGATAAAAAGTTCCGAGCGCTTATTAAAAAATATGCTTCACTCTGTGAAATAAGATGGAGAGATCAAATATTTGGAAGCGCAGTTATTATAGATGAAGGTGAAGATGCATTTATTATACTTTCAGAAAGCTTTTTCCCTAAAAAAATGTCCTATTTTGGTGTTTTAACCGATCATGTTGCTTTTGGACCAGCCTCATTGTACTATTTCGATTATCTTTACAAATCTGCAAAGGAAGCAAAGTTAGAATAGACTAACATTAAAAAAAAAAATAGAAATCACATTTCTTAATTTTATAATTAAGAGTATCAATAAAAAGAGAAAAAATTAGAGATTAAGATCTTCTTCATTTTAAAAAAGTTCTCTTACCCAAATAAATAAAAAGTTCTGATAATTCAAAAAGTGTCAAAGGCATTACCAAT
>JBHLPN010000398.1:0-2753 GCA_048939445.1 Promethearchaeota archaeon
CCCGCTATCATATATTTAGCGCCCTGTTGATTTACAAATTGGGGTATACTTCCTACAGAATGTCCAGGATTTTGAAGAACTTTTTTCTCAATTACTTGATTATTCTCAATTGTAACAAAAGTAAACTCTGGTGCCCTCCCAAAGTGTGGACAAACATATCCTGAATCTGTACTAATAGCAATCTTCATATTTTATCAATATATATAATGATTAAATATATTTATAATTTATGAATAATTATTCATAAAAAACTTATTAACTTATATTGAATCTATAAAGCATCAAGACGTAAATAATATAACCTTTAATAAAGAATTTTAATAATTTTGAATAATTAATAATAAAAATCTGATTTAATATTTCTATATAGTGAAAATTAGTAATTGAGTTAAATCAATTTTTTGGTGATATGAAATAGGAAGAAGAAGGCATCGGAGATGGGTTAATCAACCCCCCAATAATTTGTATTTTGCTACAGAACCTCCTAAATCAGATGTCTCAATAACATTAACCGTTGCTGAATTTGAAGCAATGCGATTGAAGCATTTTTTAGGTTTGAATCAGAAAGATGCTGCTGAAAGAATGGGTGTTAGCCAACCTACATTTTCAAGAATTCTTGAAAGTGCTCATCAAAAGAATACATTAGCCTTACTTCAAGGGAAAGAAATTAGAGTTTTTGGTGGAAATTTCGAACATAAACCTAGCTTCAGAGGATATGGATGCTTAAATTGTAATCATGAATGGGAAGATCCTGAAGCAACAAAAGAAAGAGAAGTTAATTGTGTTAAATGCAATTCTAGAAATGTTTATTATATTATTAGAGAATTTATTTGAATTCTTAATTTTTTTAACTTATGTTTAATAAATTATTCGGATTTTATGGAATATTATTCCATAGTATTGATTTTAAATTTTTATAAATCTCTTTAATAGACAAACTTGCTTTGGAATCAGGAGCAAATTCGACAACTGGTTCAGCATAAGACATCGCTTTTGGTATTGATAAATCAAAGGGGATATCTCCTAATTTTCTATAACCTGTATTAATAATAAATGATTTAAATTTTTCTTGAAAAGGACTCTTTAAATCAGACTTATTTATGATTAGACCAAATGGAATTCCAAAATGTTGAATTACTTCTATTACACGTATTAAATCATGTAACCCTGAAGGTGTAGGCTCAGAAATAGTAATAACATAATCTAAATTCGAAATAGTTGCAATTACAGGGCAACCTATTCCAGGGGGTCCATCAATTAAAATTAAATTAGTATGATTGATTTGTTTTGAATTCTTTAAATAATCTTTAACATCTGATACTAATTTTCCAGAAGTAGTACTTCCCAATTGAGTTTTTCCATAAATTAAAGGAAATCCCATTTTACTCTTATATGAAACAATTTCTCCACTTTTTACAGTATTAATTTCAAAAGCATGTTCTGGACATAAAACTCTGCATGCTCCACATCCCTCACATTTTAAAAAATCAATTATTGGAATTGAATTTTGATTATCCCATTTTAATGCATTAAATTCACAGAAGCGATTGTCAATACATTTTTTGCAGTTGATACATTGATCTTCTAGAAATTTAGCTTTTCTTGTAGCATACGTATCTTCTTTTTTTATAGATGTTTCATCTAGGGCAGGAAGGATTATAGCTAAATTTGGAGCATCAACATCACAATCCATAACAATAATTTGGGTGTTCATATCCTTTTGTGCTAGACTTGCTAATGAAGCAGTTAATGAAGTTTTTCCAACACCACCCTTTCCTGAAACTATACCCACTATCTTTCTTTCCATTTACATTTCCCTTCTAAATTATTATGTTGTTGTTTCTAACCATTTTTTTAGATTATCATAAATTTTGGTAAAAGCAATATAGCCAGCACCTTCCCTATTAAAATTGCTGCTTTTTTCCATAATTGGAGTTCCTTGACAATACGATTCTACAATATCTGGATCTAAGGGAATATCACCTAAAATCTCGATACTTTCTTTCTCTAACTCATTTAAAAACTGGTCTCTGAATCCTAATAATGAAGATCTATTTACTATTACTCGAGATTCTTTGCCTAATAATTTAATCAATTCCATTATCCTAATTAAATCTAATTTCCCGAATTTAGTTGGTTCTGTTATAGGAATTACTATATCTGCACCTGCAATTAAAAGTTCAACATCACAATGAGCTCCTGGTGCGGTATCAAAAATGATAAATTCAAATTTATTAGGTTCATTTTCAATAATATATTCGAGTTTTTCAAGAAGAGCTTCTACTATTGCAGCTGAGCGAGCTTCTGAAGGCTTTAACTCCCCTAGTAAAAGGGAGAGTCCATTAACACTTGTAGAATAAATCCAGCCTATTGTTTTTGAATCTGCTTCAATTGCATTTTCAGGACAAATTTTATAACATAATTGACATCCAGAACATAATGTTAACATTGGAATAGGAAAAGTATCTTTAACATATAAAAGAGCATTTGATAAACAGTTTTCTGAACAAAATCCACATTTAGAGCATTTATCTTCATTAATTTTAGGTTTGAAAAAGGGAACTTCCTTTTTGTTTTCAAGTTTCCCATTTAATAATAAATATGTATTAGGGTTTTCTACATCTCCATCTATAAGTAGAACTTTATTTCCTTCATTTTTAAACATTATAGCCAGATTTACAGCACATAATGTTTTACCTGTGCCTCCTTTTCCCCCTGTAATACAAATTATTTTGGGCTTTTTCTGGTTCATT
>JBHLPN010000399.1:0-2752 GCA_048939445.1 Promethearchaeota archaeon
GGAAGTTTTACCATACATTCTCCAGCAATTAAAAGCACTTCAGCCCCTCTAGCAGACGCTTCCTTAGCTAATTCTATACCCATTCTTCCTGATGATTTATTTGATACGAATCGAACTGAATCTATTGCTTCTCTTGTTGGACCCGCAGTAATGAGTATTTTCTTTCCTCCTAAATCCTTCTTAGTAACTAATAAATCTATAACCCTATCAATTATATCATCAATCTTTGCTATCTTAGCTTTACCCTCCGAAATTCTAGGACCTAAAATTTCTATTCCACATTCACGTAATTGCATTTCATTTTTTTCTAAAATAGGATGTTTATACATACTCTCGTGCATTGCAGGCACAATTACAATAGGGATAGATGATCCAAATGCTGTGGATGCTACAGTTGTAACTGGTGTATCATCAATTCCACAAGCTATTTTTGAAATTGTATTTGCTGTTGCTGGACATATTAAGATTAAATCTGCTTTTCCCACGGTTTTAGGTCTATCTCCTGCTAGATAAACATGTTCAACAGCTCCAGTTAATTCAGTAATAACTTTATTCCCTGTCGCCCATTCCATTAAAGCAGGGTTAATCAATTCTGAAGCTGCTCTAGACATAACACATATTACTTCAGCTCCTAATCTCATGAGCTCCCGGGCTACAATAGGAGAAGATATAACAGCTACTGAACCTGTTAAACACAAACAAACTGTTTTTCCTCTAAGAATTGTACCCTTACTTTCAGTTATATCCTTTGATGGATGTTGAAAATTATTTTTTTTCATTTTCGAATAATTATTTTTACTAATTTCCAATTAAACTGACAGATTCTATGCAAATAAAATTTATCTATTAATAAAAATAATATTGATACAATTATCAATATTCTCTTGAAAATTCAAGTTCAATTTCCCAATGGGTTGCGAATAGCGCCTAAATTTGATTAATTATTGCATGCACTTTTAATCCTAATTTTATTTATGGTTTTAAATAAATTAATCGGAACACTATTGCAAGCTTCAATTAAATTAACTAAAAATAATGTATAAAATTTGTGATTTACATATCCATAGTAAATTCTCTGGAGGTGCAAGTAAAAAAATTGACATTTTTAATATTGCCTTTAATTGTAATGTGAAAGGAATTCAAATAGTAGGAACTGGCGACTGTCTCCACCCATTATGGTTAATTGAATTAAAGGATAATTTAATTGAATATTCAAATGGAATTTTTCGTACTCCTGAAGTACCAAATGTCAATTTTATATTACAAACTGAAATTGAAGCAATTTGGAAAAATAATTTAAACATCAAAAAGGTACATTTCATACTTCTTTTTCCAAATTTTGAAAAATTAAATGAGAGTATTGAATTTTTATCTAAATTTGGCAATTTAACTAAAGAAGGTAGAGCAAAAATCTTTAATTCTGCAGAGAATATTATTTTTGGTTTGAAATCAATTGATGAGAATATTGAGATAATACCTGCACATATATTTACTCCATTTTTTGGCATATTTGGTGAGAAATCTCATTTCAATACTCTGAAAGAGGCTTTGGGTTATAGCTTGAATTATATCAATTGTGTTGAAACTGGATTAAGTGCTGATCCTTTAATGGTGAGAAGAATTTCTGAATTAAATAAAGTATCAATTATTTCCAATTCTGATTGCCATTCTACAAATTTTCATAGATTAGGAAGAGAAGCTACTATGATTAAATTAAACAAATTAAATTACCATAATTTAATAGATTCAATTAGAAGAAATAAAATTATTAAGACATATGAGTTGAAACCCTCTCAAGGAAAGTATTATTACGATGGTCATAGACCAGAACGACATTATGATAATAAGGATTATTTTTGTAGTCCAAAACTTAATATTGAAAAATGCCCTTTTTGTAAAAAGAAATTAACCAAGGGAGTATTATATCGAGTTCAAGAATTATGTGATCAAGAAAATCCTTTCAAATTGAATTTTCAATATATTGTACCTCTGTTACATTTAATTTCAATTGTGTTGGGCGGATCAGAATATGATAGAAGAAATATATCGATATATCACAAGTTAGTTACAGATAATGACAGTGAATATGCCATATGGGAAGGAAAAAGTAATTTTAATAATATTTCTGAGGATCTAATTGAAGCTATTCATAAAATAAGAAATGGAAAGTTCTGGTTTATACCGGGGCATGATGCGGTCTATGGAAAACTACGATTTGAAATTTAAGATAATATTTAACTATTCATTTCAACAATTTTTAGATGTAAATTTAATTTTGAACTAAAATCACGAAATCTCTTAAACTTATCAGGTTTAAGATGAAATATCTCTTCTACTTGAAGAATTCTTAAAAATTTCTTACCATAATATGTCTTATAAATTTTTGACATATTATATGATACTTCATCTGCATCATACATTCTCCAAATTTCTGAGGATTCAAACTCCTCTTTTCTAATTTCAAGAATTTGATTAGAATATTTAAAAAATGAGGTATGTTGTATTTTTTTCAAATCAAATATCATTGTACTTCCAATTTCACGCTTATTTAATATATTATTTATAATGGAATGGATTTCATTTAAAAATCTTGATTTAAATTCTTCTAAATTAATATCTGGATAAACAGATTTTGCTAATATTTCAACATAGGGTAGATCTAATCCAGCTAATTCGTCATCTAAATTGAGTAAAGTTAAAATTTGATTTGTATTAGTGAAAATATCATTTTTCAGTTCTTCAAAGATATAAT
>JBHLPN010000117.1:0-3018 GCA_048939445.1 Promethearchaeota archaeon
CTAGGTCTAGATCACCTAATTCTTTTGCAATTCTTTCTTTATCATCTTCTTTCATTCCCTCCTCAATGTTTTTTAATTCTTCAACTAGTTTCTCAATGATTTCTTTTTTTTCATTGAGTGATTCTTTTAAATGTTTGACTTCTTCCTCTTTTATTATAATATCTTGGATTATTAGTTCTCTTTCATCCATATCGATTAATTCTTCTATTCTAGTCATATATCTTTTTATTGCTGTTAATTTTAATTCTTTTTCTTCTTCTTTCCTGAAAAAAAGGGCAATATTGCTATCCTCACCAAGTTTTAAAACAATAATAGACATATCATCAGTTTCAAAAATAATTTTTTTATATTTTTCAAAATTATAATTGCAAATTTCATAAAGCTTTCTTGTATAATTTAATATTTCTGCTAAATTTTCACCTAATTTTGGGATATTAATCTCTTGTTCGAATGTTGTTTGAAAAACTGTGCCATTATTGTAGAACATAACAACATGTCTAACTTCTGGTAAAGCTGCTTTTATTCTTAGAATATTTTTAAAGACGATTTCACTCTCACCTTATTATAATTTCTCTTAATTTATTGTTAAAGATATAAATGTATGATTTAATCTTTTTTGATCCAAATTTATTCAGACACACGATTACTATTAGAATTAAACCCACACTCCCTAAAATAATAATCCCAATTTGTAAATAAAAAATTAAGCAATAATAGATTGAAATAATTATTAGTTGATAATTTGTTGTAATAAATCCTAATTTGAAAAATGATTTAAAAGTTATAGGTCGTTTATTTTGTTCAGCAATATTAACTACAAGAATATTATCTCCTAATGGTGTTAAATTGTCTCCCCAATTTGCTCCAAATGCCAGGCTATAAAATATTTGTTTTCTATTAATTAATGAAGCAGTTTCTGTCATAGAATCAGTAACTGGAATTAAAACCTTAGTAATAGGTATATTATCAATGCAACTACTTAAATAAGCTGAAAACCAAAGAATTAGAAGAAGTTGGAGAAAGAGATTATTTCCACCAAGATTTAGGATTAAAATTCCTAAGAATTCTGTCGCTCCTGTTATTTCAAGTCCTCCCGCAATGATAAAAATACCCAACAAATAAAATATCAATTCAAAATCGATTTTATTTATGATTTCTTTTGGTTCTAATCTTGTTATAAGGATTAAAATTAAAGCCATAGTTAATGCAATAATGTCTGGAGAAATAAATGAAGAAGGAATAATCGTGAGTAATATTAATAAAACTAAAAGAGAAAATAATGATTGATATAATAATCTTTTATTTTGAACAACATTCCAGACATCAAATTCATCTAAAGCTTTTTTACCTTCTTCTGGTATTACTAATTCTTTTTTATAAATTAAAATAAAAAATAAGAGTGTAAATATAAAAACAATAAAAGAAATTAAACCTACATTTAGAAAGAATTCTAGAAATTCTATTTCTGCAAATGTTGTAATTAAAATATTAGGAATTGAGGAAATTGATAAAATAGTTCCTCCAATATTCACTAATACTGCTTGAGTCAGGATATAGGGCGCTGGATTAATGTTTAAAATCCTTGAAACCGTAATAGTGAGAGGTATAATTATAATAACTGTCAAAATATTATTTAAAATAGCAGATATAAAAACAGTCACAGTGCAAAATATTATCATTAAAATAATAGGCTTTCCTCCTGATAATTTAATTAATTTACCCGCGATAAATTGGAATGTTCCTGCTTCATGGGCAATTTGAACAATCATCATCATTCCAATTATCATAATTAGAGAATGTAAGTTTACAAATCCTTCAGTAGGTGATCCGAATAATAATTCTACTATTATAGAAAAATCTAAACCTTCAATAAATATAAGCACGAAATATGTAATTAATGCTCCCAAAAGAGAAGAGATCGCTCTATTTAATTTATTGGTTATAATTAATAGAATTACTCCTATAAAGCATCCTAAAATTATGATTATACTAATTATCATAATTTTCTTTTAATTTATCTATTAAAAATATTTTCTAAAAGAATAGAATACTATTAAATTTTTTAGATTCTATTTATTGTATCCATCATGCCTATTGTAAATAATTAATAAAATATTGAAAATTGAAGATTTTTATCTTCTTTCAGTAATTACACTTATTTCAGAAATAGGAATATAGCTAAGGTTTTGATTTTTATCTTCTAAAACTATTATATCAGCATCGGTTATAGATATGATTTTTCCAGCAAATTCTTTGTTCACATTTTTAATATAAATATATACATCATTATTTACTATATTTTCAACAATTTTTTTTGGTATCATTTTTCAATTTTAATGTTATTTTTATTGAAAATAATTATTTTTTCCCTATTTTTAACTTTTCCAGCAAACCATGCATAATTATCTTTTTTTTCTTTTAAGTAAAAACCATTTTCTGAACTAAAAGAAATTTATCATCTTCTACAGATTGGACATTTTTTATCAAAGTTTTTTTTTAATTATTCTATCAATTTTGAGTTTCTTTTCATTTTTTTCATTAAAAATATCTTATAAAAAGTATAGAAATCTATTAAATCTTTAATATTCTAGCTGTTTTATTCTTTAAATCTATTTTAAATCATAGATATAATATTGAAGATTTTTGGCATAATGATGGAAAAAAAAATTATTGATATTTTTCAAATTTAGCTTTCTTTAGTAATGCATTTAATTCTTCAACAGAATAACTTTTATCTTTTAACCCAGTAATAACGTTACCGGATTTGAGACCTTTAAGAATGTCATTTAAGTTCTCTTTTGAAATTTCAATTCCCAATTCATTAGGAAGAGGTTTTAAAGTATAAAGTATTCTAATTATTTCGTCGAATCTAGGTAATAGGAATGTCTCTATTCTTTGACTAAATTTTGGAGATAGTAATGGAGATACCGATTGTAAATCTATAGCTTCTGCAAGAGCATTAATTTGATTTACATTCAAAGTCACAATTCCATATTCTTTTCCCTTTTTTTTATAATT
>JBHLPN010000117.1:3028-8699 GCA_048939445.1 Promethearchaeota archaeon
AAAGACAAAGAGCTGGAAGATAAAATTGTTCTTTTAAGATTAAGAGGAGAATTGGACTTTGAAATAAAGGTACCTTTACATATTAAGCAAAATAGTCTGCAAATTCCATCTATGCTGATTCAGCCATATGTGGAGAATGCAGTCAAACATGGTTTGTTCCATAAGCTTCAGACAATATTTAAATTCATTTCCGTTCAATTGGTTTCCTCCTTTTAGATTTTTCTTTCTCTAACTGATTTTTTATTTATTTAATTGTATCAATTTTAAAAGATCTATTGGCCCTTTTATATTAATTAAACTTACTAAATTTTTATCTAATTTTTGAATAGAATTTTCTACTGAGATATAATTTATTTTCCAATTCTTATCGATAAAATTATGCAATCCGTAATTTTCGGTAATTAAAATCTCTTTAGCTCTTTGAAATCCTTTCTCAACTGGATATATTGCAAAAAATGGTTCTAAATAACCATTATTCCACCGTGGTATACAACAATCAAACCCCTTAGATTCCTTTATCATTAATTCAATTACTTCAGCTTTAATTAAAGGTATATCACATGATAATAAAAATACTTTTTCAAAATTTAATTCACGTAATTCTTTAAAGCCAGAATATATTCCTAGCATTGGTTTATAAATTTTTGGATACGCAAAAATATCTCTATCATCAATAATAAAAGTAACTCCTTTCGGGAAATCTATTTGTTTTCGGTAATTGAATATTTGTTCTTCAGAATGAGCTACTAAATAAATATCTTGATCAAATTCAGATAAAATTTCCAATTGATGTAAAATTAAGGGTTTTCCATATAACTCAATAATAGCTTTTTCAGTTCCAAAACGAGTACTTCTTCCACCAATTAAAATCAAAATTGCTAAATATTTTGGATTCTCCATTTTTTAAAATAAATTTGAGTTATATTAAACAATAATTAAACCTTAATAAAAAAGCCATGTCAATTATGTATTTTAGAAATATTGATGAGATATGACTATTTTAGAGCAATAATGAAATCAAATTTCAATAATCTTTTTCAAATTCTTCATAGTCTTCCCAATCTTCATCTTGATCCTCATCATCATAATCTTCTTCGTCCTCATCCCATTCATCTTCGTCCTCATATTTTTTCTTCCGACTCTTTTTATTCGAATTCATTTTTCTTATCTCCATTTTTTTATTGTTTATAATAGATTAAAATTATCATATATTTTCAAATACGATAAAAGACTTATATGATATTTAAATATTTCTAATTTCAATAACAACTATTGATATTAAAAACTTAAAATTAAATCGAGAATAAATGAAAAGTGAGAACTATTATTGGTAGAACATTGATTTTATGATTTTTATTCATTATAAGATGATCAAATTTATCTTTATTCCATTTATAGCCTAAATTTCAAAAGTTAAGGAATAATTCATAAACGTGATGGAATCTTTTGTTGATTTGAGAATATTAATTTTTCTATATCAACTATATAATTATAAAAATCTTTATTATATTGAATATTTATATTTATTCATTATCCCATTTCTATTATTAATAATTCTTTTACTTTCAAAAACAATTATAGAACGAAAAGGGAATATTTAATCCGATTTATATCTTTATCCTTAGATTTAAAATTAAAATCCTGATCTACATATACAAGATATCTCACTAAAAATAAGAAGTAATCCTATTTTTTCACAAAAATGAATAAATATGTAGATATTTTTTATAAAGAGATGTTAAATATAAGTTTAAAGGAGTAGAAAAAATAATCAGATTAATCTAATAAAATTAGAGGAATTCTTTGGTAATTGAAAAAATTAAAATTAATCTAAAGAAATTATTGAATAAACTTCATATATACGACATCTCCTCCGAAAATAACTGCTAATAATAGTTGGACTAGTTATTTGTTTCTGAAGTTAGACTAGCCTTATGATCTTGATATAAAGTATTTGAATTTTCCACTATTATCATCAATCTCCCATGCCTCAAAAAAATCAAATGGTTTCTTAGTATGCCATAATTTTTCAAGATTTTCAATTCCCTTATATAGATCTGTTAAAAGTGTTATATCGCAGGGATAATTCCTATGTGAAGGATAAAGTTCAAGATTTTTTTGTTTTTTAAATAAATCTATTAATTTAGAAAGAGTATTAAGAACCTCAGGAAAATTTTCTTTTTTAGGTAAGAATTGATCCCCATAATATGCTACATCACTAGTAAAAAGCTCGCCTGTGGATGTCAATAAACATATAGAGCCAGGAGAATGGCCTGGACAATGTATGACTTCTATTTCTATTTCACCTAAATCAAAAATATCTCCATCTTTTAAAGCTTTGATTGTTTTTGCGGGAGGGATTAGAAAATTCTGTTTTGCATATATTTCTACAATTTCATTAGGAGAATCTTTAAAGTATGAAACATCGTAGGGTCTCGAAACAATATCAACTTCATTTTCATGAATATGAACCTCTCCAAATTCTACATTGCCCAAAGGATGATCCCAATGATAATGAGTATTAAAAACTAAGAGTTTTCTTTCTCCAATCAACTTGTCAACTATTGGTTTTAGTGGCGAAAGTCCACATCCTGTATCAATTAAAAGAGCAGTATGAGATCCCAAAATTAAATACATATTGAGGGGATCATTTGTATAAACTGGATGAACCAATGAGATATTTTCTTTTATTACATATAAATAGTCTTTGTGTTTTGAAATCTCAAAGTGCGGGGAATCAGTATTCATATAAAATGTTAAGAGTCTAAGAGATTTAAATCTCTTTAATTATTTTGGATTTTATCCCTTAACATTACGAGCCTTCCAGGAAAATTCGACATCATTGCATCAATATATCTGCCTTCATAGTTCATTTTCAAAAACTTTTCCATACTCCGGCTAAATAAAACACCCCAAACGCAAATTTTAAATCCATTTTTTATTACATTTTTGAAAAGTTCAAATGTTACAAAATTATAATTAACATTTATGCTCATAACGTCTAACTCTTTCATGCTTTCTAATTCAAGATGTTCTTCCTTTATATCCGAATACTTTAGATAGATAGAATTACTTAATTTAACGTTTTTATCAAATTCTCTGATTTTAGAGAATAAATTTGGAAGCGGGTTGGAATTAATTGCAGTTTTCGCAATTTCTATTTGATCAAGAACATTATATTCTTTCGCAATCTCAATTATTCGAATTCCTATTTCCGGTGCTTTTATATCAAAATTGTATCTAATATCATAATTTTTAAGCGTATTGAACAACTTGGGAAGGGTAGGGATTGATTCACCATTTTCTAATTTAAATCTTTTAATTTTTTTTTTATTTAATTCACGAATAGGGGAGACAATTCCATTTATTTTTAATTTTTGTTGAAATGTAAGAAAAATTTCCCCATCTTTTGATAATTGTGCTTCGGTTTTAATACCATCAACTCCCATATCAATCGCTTTCTGAAATGACGATATTGAATTTTGTACATCCTTAAATCCAGCGCCTCTATGGCCCCATACAAAAGTTTTATTCATTATAGACACTCACCATTTCTTTATTAATTTCTGATGCTAAATTAAGTAAATCAAAATAGACAACAACATATTGGAGATCACCTTGTACACTAAGATTTCCACTTAGAAATTCACTATAAACGCTAGTGTTCCCCATAAGGATTTTAGTCATTACTTCTTGAGGACTAGAGATATGGATACTCGCTTCACTATTTTCACCTTTTCCGCATTTAAAAACACCATCACCGAATTCGACCCAATATTTAAAATCTGGATTGCTTAAGATGGTTTGTATAATGTTGTGCTTTAATTCCTTAAGTTCTTCATAAAATTCTTTGTTTTCTATAGATAAATTCTCATAATTATGATAGATTTTCAATATGCTTTTATTAATACAACAATTCTCACAAAGAAATTGATCGAATGTTATAATGCCACATTGACCCATACTACATTCCATTTGATTTGTTTTACTATTCATTGTAATACTATGTCCACACTGCAATGGTAATGTTTCAACTTTCCTTCCACAGCTGCTACATATTAGACTCATTTTTAATCCATCTCACTTTTTTTTTCATTATCTAACCATCTTTATTTTGACTTAGCTAAATAAAAGTTCGCCTTATATTTCAAGCAGAAAATTACTAAAAATCAAATCTAAATAAATATATCACTAAATTCGATTTATTAAAAATAAAATCTTAAAAGAAACTTTTAGAGTGTATTTAATTAACTAATTTAAAAATAGAATTCTTAGGAAAAAAATTTTAAATTTTTTATTTCCGATAGTCTACACTTGGAAGTTTATTTATAGGATAAGGTAAAAATGCATCATCAGGAATAGGATCAATGTAATACTTCCTGAAACTTGGATCTTGCATTCTACAGAACGGGCTTCGATGATTATAAGCGGGGTGTTTTACCATTCGCATCCAGATCTTTTTTAATGATTCTTTTCGAACATTCCCAAAAGAAAGAGGAGCGAAATCACAAGGACAAATCTCTCCATAAGCAGAAGCGTAGAACTGAATATTTGCTCCTAAACATCCTATTCCCGATAAGTAGGCCTCTACAGAATTTTGCCAACTTTGCGACGAAAGTGGCGGCAGCTCACTGTTTCTAAATTTTTCAGCAGAGAATTTATGTAGCACTTCCCTCTGTTCAAATGTTAACATTTCACTTGTATCATGTAACATTTTTCCCGTCGGCACACAATCGAAAAGTAGGATATTTTGAACCCCTAATTCCTTCCCGTACTTATATAACTGTTGATATATACCTCGGTTGGCACCTGTGCTGGTAGCATAACTAGAAAATCCCACAAAAATTCCTTTTGATTTAGCTTTTAGAAGACCTTCGATTGCAACCTCGAAGAGCCCAGGTTTTCCTCGTAAAGTATCATGTTCTTCTGGATTAGGCGAATCTACACTCAAAAATACTGAATAGAGACCCGCATCCGCTAGTTTCTCCACATTTTCATCTGTGAGAAACTCTCCATTTGTAAACATCATTGGCATTGCTTTTTTGGTATCTACATAAGAAATAAGCTCGAAAATGTCTTTACGTAATAAAGGTTCTCCTCCAGTAAAAGTAATAATAGATACTCCTATATCCTGAGCTTCATCTATTAGTTTTTTCGCCTCTTCTGTAGTAAGTTCTTTCTGATCTTTCCTAAAATGCTTTCCCGCACTGCAATGAACACAATTACATTGACATTTATAAGAAACAGCGAAAGTCATTGCTAATGGAAATGGAAAGGGCATTAATTGGGATTTTATTAATCCCTTTAAAGCACGAAACATTGGTCTGCTTCCAACTGGGGGAGCAAATGTGTTAGCGACTTGATACTTTCCTTTCCATTTCCCGATATTGTTATATTGTTTATAGAAATTTGCTTGTAAGAGGAGCATGAAAATCAGACGATAAACTTTTAATCTATCGAGGATGGGATTGAGAATCCCTGAACCTTTAACTTGACCATTTTCAAGCTTTTTATAACTTATGAGATTTCTCCCAAAGAGTTTTAAAAAAACTTGTTCAATTTCCATTGAAATTTCTTTCCTCTTATTTTTAAAAATTTAATACTATTTTTTTTACCATGATTTTAACGACTCATATCGAGCTTATTAGGGCATTAAGTATAATAATAAAGT
>JBHLPN010000011.1:0-6741 GCA_048939445.1 Promethearchaeota archaeon
TATTTAAAGAAAAATATATAGAAATTGCTATTGGACTTGAGAGTGTAGATGATTATATTAGAAATCATTTTATAAACAAGGGAACTCTATTTAAAGATTTTAAGAATATTTTAAAAGCATGTAAAGAACATGGCATTGGTGTAAAAGTGTATCTATTATTTAAACCACCTTTTCTAAATGAACAAGCAGCAATTGATGATTGCTCAAATTCTATAAAAACATTAATTAAATTAGGAGTAGATTCAATATCTATAAATCCCGTGAATATTCAAAAAGGAACTTTAGTAGAGTATTTGTGGTTTCAAAATAGATATCGACCTCCATGGTTTTACTCACTTTTTAAATGTATTAAAAAATCTGTAAGTCAAGAGGATTTAAAAAGTGTACGAATTTTATCAGATCCTTCTGGAGCTGGAACAAAAAGAGGAATTCATAATTGCTTAAATAGAGAATGCGAAACTTCTTCGAGAACAATCCTCAATAACTTTGTACTTTCACAAAATTTAGATGATTTGAAGCAAAAGGGATACATTCACAATTCATGTAAGAGGAAATATCAATTATTAAAGAAATACTATTAAAAATCGAATTATGTGATTAATTCGATAAAGGTCTTCTCAGAATATCATCAAATTCCTTCCATTTATGTAACAATGGATATAAAAACCATTATATTTAAATATGAACCACCATCATTTATTTTAATTTCATCCACTCAGCTAAGGGATCTCTTGAAAAAGAACTGGGTTAAATTGAATCTATTCTATATCGGACAATCAACCAAAAAGCATCAAATTTTTAGAGCGAAAAAGTGGAATAAAAATTTAGAACAGATTATTAAGAAGTCGATCTATAACGAGAAGTATGAGAAGATTGGATTCATTAAAGACATATTCGGTCCAATAGATTTGCCTTTCATTTCAATTAAAACATTACCTAATCAACCATTTAATCCTGAGGATAAATTTTTTACTAAAATAACATAGTTTTTAAATAAATCTTTTAAAAATCAACAATTTTTAAAAAAAGGTGTGTTTTATCTCAAATTGGAGAGATCTGAAATCTGCATTAGAAGAAGACCCCAATACAGAAATTAGCGTGTGTACAGAATGCGGAAAAGACATATTTTTTGATGAAAATCGAGGGTTATTAGTTTGTGAGGAATGTGGTTTAGTTCATTCAGAAAAACATATTGATCGCGGTCCAGAATGGAGAGCTTTTGATGCTGATCAGAAAAAGAAGAGAACAAGAACAGGAGCTCCTATGACTTATATGATACATGATAAAGGGCTTAGTACTATGATAGATTGGAAAAATCGAGATATTTTTGGGAAGGAGATCCCTGCTAAATTGAGAGGACAAATATATAGACTCAGAAAGTGGCAGAGTCGAATTAGAGTATCTGATGCAACTGAGCGAAACCTTACATTTGCATTAAGTGAACTTGATCGTATGGCTTCAAATCTCGATCTTCAAAAAAATTTAAGAGAGTGTTCAGCTAAGATATACCGTGATGCAGTTGAGGCACATCTAATCCGTGGGAGAAGTATAGAGGGTGTAGCTGCTGCTAGTTTATACGCAGCTTGTAGGATGTATAAAGTTCCACGGACATTAAATGAGATAGCCGAAGTAGCTCGTGTAGATAAGAAAGAAATTGGCCGTTCTTTTAGATTTATTTCTAAAGAATTAGAATTAAATTTGAATCCAACAAAACCTATGGATTTTCTTACAAGGTTTATATCAGAATTAGGTTTAAGTACAAAATGTCAAAAAATGGCAAAATCAATAATTAGGATTGCAGAAGAACGAGGGTTAACTTCTGGAAGAGGACCTACAGGAGTTTGTGCAGCATCAATTTATGCCGCATGTATCTTGACTAATGAACGAAGAACTCAGAGAAAAATTGCCCATGTTAGTTGTGTAACAGAAGTTACTGTACGAAACCGATTCAGTGAACTTGTTGAAAATCTGAATCTGGAGATATCATTAAAGAAGAACAATAAATAATGAAAGCCCATTATTTCTAATATTTTAGCTGTATTATCGTTATAATACAGATGTAATGTTTGAATTTTTTAATTAGCAGACTCCTTCTAAACAAAATTCGATATTATCTTCATATTATAACATTTAATCTTATAACAACTTTAATTAGATCATATTGATAGATTAGGTGCAATAAAAATGGACAAGCTAATAAACGAAAGTGAGGTTAATTATTTCTTATATAGGATAGAAAAAAATTTCCCGAGCTTTGTTGCCGGAATTATTACTGATAAACATGGGTTCCCTGTCGCGTCTAAAATATCAAAAAAGTTATGGATTCTTGAGAATACTTTAGCCTTATCTGCGATTGTTAAAAAAGGAGATTTCATAGAAGATTCTGAACTTGTTCAAATCAAGAAAGATTTAGATAAATCAAAAAACTATAAATTATTGGTGCTGTTAGAGAAGTCAAAAGATTATAAAAGTCGATTGAAACCGTTAAAAAGTTTAATTAAATCCCAGGAACTTTTCTAAGAAATTACTTTACCAAATAGAGTTTAAAATTATTTTTTATTGCGTGCCGTAGAAAAATAGATGCTTTACTTAAATTTTTATATCTAAACTTTCTTCATTAACTAAAGTAGGTGTAATGTAAAAATATAAAGTTTGGTTTAAATAAATATTTTTTAACCTTAAAGAAACTGATATCAAAAGAGATTATACTAAATAGGCTGATATATATTTGAGTTATTCCGAGGACGAGCTTAAATTAAAGATGATTTTAACAGCAATCATAAATAGTACTCCAGGGTTAAAGTATGCTCTAATCACAGATGATACAGGAATAACAATTCTAAGCCAAGCTAAATTTAAGTTTACTGACCATAACGGAATCTCTGTAGAAAAGATTGGTGCTATTGGTGGGGCAGTTTTTGTTGCTGGCGAGGAACAAGGCCATATTCTAGGCTATGGCGCTATAGACCTTCAAATTACTGAATATCTTGAAGGAATGATTTTTTCAATGAAAGTTGGTAAAGGAGTTTTATGTGTTGTTGCAGATAAAAATGCTCAGATAGGATTTATCAGAGCTACTATGAAAAAGTGGGCTCCAAATATCAGTATAATACTCTCAAGATATTTACAAACTGATCAAGCAGAAATCAGTAAAGAAGTAAAAGAACTGTTTGGATCTGATTCTATGGGTATGCTATAAAACAAAAAATAGCATAGAATTTTGCCTAAAAACACTAACACTATTTTCTCATCTTAAGGTTATACCTTTAAATCGAAAATGTCCTCTCGTGTTAGGGCTTAATTTCTATGCCTTTTTGGGACATAATCATGTTCCCTGTTAGGGTACTGACTCGAACTTCATTGCGGCGGTACTTACCATTGCTAGGTTAAGAGCCCATTTTTCCAGGAAAAGTATTGATTAATCAACTCAAGTGTAAGCGTACTCTTGCGCAACATAATCATATTTTTAGTCATATGTGCCCTCGATGACGCAATTAGTCCATCATTGTTGTCCCAATATATGTATAGTATAATACAATTATAAAAATTTCTATTTTCAAGAAAAAGAAAAAGGTTCTTTTTTATTTATACCCTTAATTTTCACCAATTATTTATGTAAATTTAAAATTAATCTAAAAAATACTAAGAACACCCTAACACTATAAAGAACACATAATTATTTTTAAAAAGGAAAAAAAAATTAGAAACAATTATTAAATGTTCTATTTATTGCCATATTTTTTGAATAATTGAATACCGATAATGACAATTATAATGCTTACTATCGAAACAAAAGAAAAATCGATTAATAAATTACTACTTAACAACGAAGATCCACTATATATAGTTCTTATTGCATCTGTTGCATAATAGCTTGGCATTGCCATAGCAATGAGTCTTGTGGTATCAGTAATTGGCATGAATGTACCAAAAAACATTTGCGGTAAAATAAATATAAATGACAATCCAGTTGCAGTTCCCGAGCTTTTTGAAATTGTTGCTGTTATAAGGCCTAATCCTACAGAGCTAAGAGATAAAATAGCCATTAATAGAAATGCAAGCAAAATTCCTCCGATATGAGTATTAGGACTGAATCCAAAAGGTAACGCAAGAAAGAATACTACAAGCACCTGTAAAATTGCTATAATCATATTCGAAATGACTTGGCTTCCCATGAAATCTCCAGAAGTCATAGGAGTAGTATTTAATCTTCTTAATAGACCTTCATCCCTTATATCACTAAAAGATTGAGCCACTGTCATAATTATAAATATGCAAGCATATGCAAATAATCCTGGTGCCATTACATTAAAACTCAACCCCAGTGCAGGATCACTGAAAGCGAAACCAAAAGCTATTGTAAGCACTGCTGGAAATAAAAGCATTAAAAATAAAAAAGCAGGTTCTCGAATAACTTTTTTTAATTCCATTTTTAATAATGCTAAAATTCGTTGTATTTTCATTTATATCCCCTCCAAAATCCTTCTACCTGTAATTTTCATAAAAACACCCTCTAAATCCTCTGAATTGTATTTTTCCATTAATTCTTTAGGTGAACCAATATCCAGTAGTTCCCCATAATCTATAATAGCAACTCTGTCACATAATGCTTCTGCTTCCTCAATATAATGAGTAGTTAAGAAAATTGTCTTGTTAACTTGCTTCAGGCTTCCTATAAATTCCCAAGTTTTTCTTCGAACTCGTGGATCCATTCCAACGGTAGGTTCATCTAAAAATAATATCATAGGATCATGAATTAAAGCAATGATCAAATTTAGTTGACGAAGCATACCACCACTATAACCTTTAGCCTTTCTTTTGCTAGCTTTCGCGAGATCTAAAGTCTTTAATAGTGTGTCTGTTCTTCTTTTTATCTCATCTCTAGGCATTAAGTGAAGATTCCCGAAAAGCTCAATATTTTCGTTACCAGAAAGATGCTTAAACACTGTGGGTTCTTGAGGACAAACTCCAATTAACTCTTTAATATTCGGTAAATCCTCATGAATATCAATACCATTGATTAAAGCGGTCCCATCGGTAGGTTTAAGTAATCCAATCAACATTCGAATGGTTGTTGTTTTTCCTGCGCCATTTGGTCCTAGAAACCCAAAAAGTTCTCCAGATTTAACTTGAAACGAAACTCCATCAACAGCTTTCACATCATCATCGCCTTTCTTCCCTTTAAAATATTTCTTTAGATTCCTAACCTCAATTGATATTTCACTATTAGGATAGCGTATGTGTTCTGGTTTTTCATATGGTTTTATTCTAGTTTTTATTTCTTCCATTTTTTTTCACAATAATTTTATTGTTATTTAATTTAACTTTTAGAATATTATAAAACATTCTTAGTCCAGTATTTGATATTGAATTATGAAAAATAGTATATATTATTAATGCAAACTAACTCTATCTAAAAAGGGAAAAAAGTATAAGAAAATTGGGACTTTTTTAACCCATATGGGTGATGGTTTGTACTATAGAAAATTTTCTTCATTTTTAAAATGCTGTCTAACTTAGTTCTTTCTAGACTTTATTCAAAAATTTAAAAATCTATATATAAATCAATTCTTCAAAACTAGTTCCCATTATTAAACTAGTAAATTAATAAAAAAGAATTCAAATAACTTTTGATTATTTTGATTTAGATTTAATTTCATTTACCTTTTCTTCTAAAAATGTATCAATCCAAGTTGGAAACATTTTTCCCTCAATTAATACCGTTAGATCAACCTTCTCATAGTTCTCGGATAAAAGCAAATCCTGTAATTCTTGAAGTTCCTTCATGGATTGAGTCCATATAGAAATAAATTTGAGGTTAGGAAGGTTACTGAACGACCAGGTAAAGAGTATTTTTGATCCAAATATTTGTATTAATTTATCCTTCAATTCTCTATCATCGATAATTTTTGTGGGATCTAATTTTAAGTTTATCATTGAGGGAATTATTCCTGTTTTATCAGGATACCAATCTATTTGAAATTGAACAAGAAAATTTTCTGTTAAGCGATCTAATCTTCTTCTTACTGTTTTAGTTGAAGCACCAACTTCAAGGGCAATATCAGAGATTGACTTCCTAGAATTGTTTTTTAATGAATTAATAATAAGATAATCTAAATCGGTAGGTGATTTAAAATTTAATTCTTCTAAGGCAATAGGCGGAATTTCTTTATCAATTCCAACAATCAAATCTGTTAGATTTCCTACTTTTCGAACATATGACACTAAGGTGTCTAATTCACTAATATTCCTAAGGTATGCATGTATATAAAAAGAATTACCACTCCCTTGTGTAACGTTATATATATGTTCATTTTCTCCTAATTTATTAATCAATTGCTTTTTTTGTCTTATATCTGAATGACCAAATATAACAATATTAGTTATTCCCGGAAAATTGGGGAATCCTAATTTGGTATTAAATCCTTGTATTACTTCAAGGTCCACTAATGATTTCACTCTTTTATGAATAGAATTAACACTCATTTCGAATTTTTCAGCTAGTTCTTTGTAAGGTATCCTTGAATTAACCATTAACATCATTGAGAGTGAAATATCTATTTCATCCATGCTATTTTCTTTTTTTTTCCAATTTTAAATAGGCGGTTCATATTATTATCAATTTTTAATATAATACTTTTAATTAAAAAACTGTTTCTTAAATATATTAAATAAATCGCTAACTCTATGACTATTATCTTCTTTATTAAATCTAAAACCGTAAACATCGATAAGTATAAT
>JBHLPN010000011.1:6841-28466 GCA_048939445.1 Promethearchaeota archaeon
TTCGAGAAAAGAAAAATAATGTTTTCATAATTGGAAGTCAAGATGATGAATTTATTAATTCAAAGGAATTATTAGCATTAAACATTCCCAGTATTAGTCTTGGAAATCAATCTTATTTAGCTTCTTCAGTCATTCGATTGTTGAAATTACACTTATTATCATTATAATAAATTTTTTATTATAAAGAACTTTTAAATTTATAATCACATTAAATGACGGAGTATTGAGTTTGAGCGATCTTGAATATCATAATAAAAAAAGAGCAAATCAAAAGCACCTTGTTAATAAATTTATAGATCGCCCTGTAAATTTTTTGATAAAACATAAGTTCACTCCTAATATTCTTTCATTTATTGGTTTTCTATTTTCTTTTGGGGCTGCTTTTTTAATTGCAATAAATTTTATTTACAATTTCTTTTGGTTTGCTTGGTTAGTACCTTTTTTAATGTTTTGGGCAGGTGGTTTCGATGTATTCGATGGTGAAGTCGCTAGGAGAACTGGTAAAATAACTAAAAGTGGAGCATTCTTAGATTCAAACTTAGATAGACTTTCTGATGCTATAATGATCTTTGGATTGATATATGGGGGATTTATCAATTTTATATTTGGTTATTTTATAATGTTTTTAATTCTAATGATTTCTTATATTCGAGCAAGAGCAGAGAACGAAGGGCTTGATATGAAAGGTGTTGGTTTCATGGAACGGGCTGAGAGACTAATAATATTAATGAGTGCTTTAAGTATTGAAACATGGATATATCATTTTTCAGGGCTTCTAACAGGAACCCATTGGTTAGTATTTAATCCACTTATTTCATCTGCACCTGTTACATGGTTTTTTTTATTTTTCATTTTAGGGTATACAATACTATTAATTATCACAATAAGCCAACGTTTAGTTTTTACTTTTAAATTCTTAAATAAATTAAATGCCCAAGATGAATAATTGGAATTAAATTCTTTAATTTAATATCAAAATTTAACAATAATCTTTAAAATCTACATCAAGGGATAAATTTTTTAAGTTTTGTACAATTCAATTTCTATAGAATTAATAAATTGAATTAAAATAATATATTAATAGCTGATTTTTATTCCAAAAAAAAGAAAAAGCGGCGGAAGAAGCGGTTCTAGTAAGGGACATTATGCTAGGGTTCAATGCAGCAAATGTGGAAGATTTGTTGCTCGAAGTAAAGCAAAAGCTGTGACAAAAAGAGTTTCTCTAGTTGATGGTCGGATGTATACCGAATTAAAAAAAGCTGGTACAATTATTCAAGCTCCGAGTAAGACTAAATATTACTGTATTAGTTGTGCTATTCATGGACATCAGATAAGTCAACGAGATAAGAGTTTAAGAAGAGATTAAGCAGATACACATTCATTTTTGTATCTTTTCTTTAATAAAATGCACTAAAATAATTATAAATTTAATTGTTTAAAGAAACTTGGAAGTGAATATTTAATTTGAACTTGGTTTTTTTGAGTTATTTCTACAATAGCTCGGATTAAAAAATCATTTCTCAAATCCTCGTTGGGCTCGTAAACTTTAACCTTTGCAGTCGGTTTTATTTTAAGAGTATAATTTTCAGCAATCCCTGTAACATTTTCACTTGTTTTCAATTTAATTCCAAGTAAACCTAATTCAAAATGTGAAACAATAAAAAGAACTTGATCTGGAACATTTTCTGATTTTTCAAAATATACTACTTCCAAATAATCCTCTTGAAGTTCTTTTGGAAGCTTTGAAAATGGGATTGTTTTATTTTTCCCTGAATTATATGGAAAAGGTGTATAGAACAAGAGATTAAAACTCGAAATCTTCTTAATTTGTTCATTATATTTTTCAACATCTTTAATTTCATATGCTTTATCTAATAAAAGATCCAATTTATCAACCATATCCTCTGCTGAATATCCGACCAAAACTGCTGCAATATAAGATCTTTTTAATTTCTCTATCAATACCTCACTTTTAAATGACAATTTATAATCAATTGAAATTTCTAGTGCTTGGTTATAAAGATTTGTAGCAATTTGTGAATGTCCTAAAGCTAAGAAATAATCCCCAAGCTCACTAAAAACTATTATAGCATCGAGAAAGTTTTCTTCCAAATCAATCTTGGATATCTCCTCCATTATATTCATCGCTGTATTCCTATCTTCGCCTTGAATATAAATTACTATTGCTTTACCGATTAAGCATTTAAGACGGAGTTTATCATCTTCATAAATATCAGCTAGTTCTTCAGTAAAATTATATTGTTTGATAGCATTTTCATATAGTCCATGAAATAGGTATATCAGAGCCTTTATATAATTTAAAGTTAGACATGTTTTATAATTATGAATTATAACCGAGAATAATGCTGCTCTTTCAAGTGAAGCTATTGCAGCATTAATACGACCGAGAGAAACTAATAAAAATGCTCTTAAAAATTCCATCTTGCTAATTTCAGAGCATATCAGCTGTTCTACAATTTCATAATCCTTTATATTTGTTAATTGACCTGAAGCAACTTGAAGTAAAGAAACTAAAAATCCATTCCCTGTTTTCAAGAATTTTATTGCGTCCTTGGTTTCACTTTTTATTATCGCCTCTCGAGCCCGAATTACATACTCTCTTGAGATCTTTAAGTTTTCAAGAAATTTTATTATCCCAACTATTATCTCCTCTTCACTTTGAGGGATATCTTGATTTGACATATATTTCTCAGCAATATCAACTTCATTAATGTATCTGGAAGCACCAATCTCAAACTTCACACCAGCATCAGGGTTTTCCAATTCTACATCTTGAGTTAAGATAGAACTTTCTGTAACAGCTATCGCCTTTTCAATCAACCAAGTTATCTTTTTTTCAGCAGGATAGATTTTAGATCGTTCAATCATATAAGATAATGTGTAATTTAAGCTTCTCTTCCAGATTTCTTTAAAATACTTTCTCAAATGAGAATTAACGGTTGTTCTTTGTATTTTCAAGAGAAAGCTTGAAAGGGTTAATATATCTATTTTGCCTTTATAAAGTAAATTTGTGTTTTTAGCTAGTTTAAAGTCATCAGTCACAAGGTGAACGGGTGTGGTTTCATTATCATCTAATAAATTTTTTCCAATACACACAAGCGTGAGATCTGGATCTTGAGCAGGAAATCTTACATTATAATGATTAAGCTTTTCTTTAACAACATTAATATTATTAGCAGAAATCCTTTCTATATGAATGAAACTCTTCATTTTATCCTTATAAGTGTGTGGGGCTTTAATTTCATCAAATACAATTTGAGAGATGTAATATTCGAATCCTAAGTCTTCTGCAATCCTTTTTAAATTTCCTAAAATATTACGTGCTTTAATTTGTAACATACATATGAAGAAGTTAGCATCAAAAACGAATCGATTTAGGCCACGCATGTGATTATTATAGTTTTTATGATTGCTATAGAAAAATCTTATTTAAATAAATAATGGATATAAAAGTAATATATTCTTTTTCATTAAATTAAATGAAAATAGAAAAAGAATCTAATATAAATTAAAATATCAATGTTAAAATAAATTCAATATTTTATTAAGAAAAATAAGCTAGTGTGAATTCTCATTCTAATAATAGATGTGGTGGGATATTCGGGTTCAGGAAAGACATCCTTTATCACAAGTGCTATAAAACTTTTTAAAAAAAAATTGAATTATAATGTTGCTGTAATAAAAAACGTTAAACACCATCCAGTTGATAACAAAGGAAAAGATTCTTATAAATTTAATGAAGCAGGAGCAAAATTTTCTATGATTCAAAATGTTCATAATGAAACAGCTATTTTTATGAAATTAGATGAGGGTAAATTGCAAAAATATATAAAATGGTTAATAAATGGACCATTTAAATTAGATCTATTATTTACAGAAGGTTTTAGGAATCTAAACAACCCAACAGTTTTATGTATATCTAATTTAGATGAAATTGAAGGACAAATAACAGAAAATGTTAAGATGATTTCTGGAATAATCTGTTCAAAAAGTTTAATAGAACGACAAATCTCAAATTTACCAATAGTGGATATTGAGAGTCAATTTTCAATGTTTTTGAATCTTTTTAAAATTACTTAAAATTTAGTTTTAAGATCTATCTACATTCTTCCAAAATGGTGCTAAATGTTGGCAAAAAAATCTGAAGTCTTTTTTGACTTTTTTATCTCTGATATCTGTTAGAAAATATTCGATTAATTTCTCGGATACTTCAATTTCATTGGCGGGGTCTCTAACAGAATTTCGAATTTCTTGAATCAAATTATTTAATGGAACTATTATCTCATAAATTAACCATTCTTCAAAAAAAGGTTGATCAGAGAGAGATTGAATGGTATAAGTTATCATAATTTGTATCAATTCTTCAAGAGAGTAGAAATGCTTCCTCGAAATAGTTATATCAAATTTTTTTAGATCTCTCTTAAGCCGTTCTCTATTTAAACTAATTATATAATCTGGCCATACATCATCAGAGTAATTTATATCTTGAAAAACAAAAAGTTCTAAGACTCTTAACGCAATATTTTTGCCAATATATCGACTACGTGGATCAATAAAATTACTGGACGCTTCATTTGGAGATGATCTCATAAAAATTTTATCAATTAATACATAAAGAATTCTGCATATATGATCGACAATTATATTAAAGGTAAAAGGAGAATTTTCTGGATTTTCAGAAAGTATTCCATTTTCTCGAGTTAAAATCTGAGAAAAATTTGAATTGAAGCTTCTTAAGAATGTTTTAAAAAAACCATAATTTAGTTGAGGTACATTTTTCTTAAATATCTTCTGAAAGAAAAGATTGATATTTTTAATATTTGACAAGGTTGACAAGAAATTTAGTAAATCTTTTATATTTTTAATAGTATTTGCGCCTATTACATCATCTACTTCTTTATTATATTGGTTTAATTTCGTTTTAAAAACTTCTGGCAAAAAAAGTAAATCTCCTACTTCTAATGCTTCAAGCCCACTTCCAAAATAATATTTCATATATAATAAAAATAGATTTAATTGTGATTTTGGAGATGGAAGATTATTTGCTTGGAAAGTTGAGTATAAGGTAGATCTCCTATCGAGATAATTAAAAAATTTGATAATTGCGTTTTTTTTTTCAGGAGAATAGTTAAGATTAACAAGGAATTCTTTTTTAATAATATCTAATTTTGAAAATACTGAATCTTCTACTCTGGCACCCACAAAATTAAAAAAATCCAGTAAAGGTGAAAAACTATGGAGTAAATTACATTTTTTGTAGAAATAATATAATAAATCTACTAATTTTTCTTTTGAAGAAGAATATTCATTTAAGGCAATTGCATACAATTTTTCTCTTCCCTCATATAACTTCTCAAAATATTCTTCTGGAATACCTTTAATTTGTCTTAAAAAATAGTATAATACCATATTATAATAATATTCAAAGATTTCATCCTTACTATCCTTGCAAATTATTAGAAAATTCAAATTTTTATTCATATCTCCATTTTTAATGATGATTGCATCAAGGAGAATGAAGATATTTTCTTGAATTGCTTTTCTAATAACCATCCCTAAAAGACGAACGATAAAATAAAAGTATCCTGTAATTATTGGAAAACCATATAATATTTCAAACTGAAATTCGTCAGAAATATTGATAAATATTTCCTCTTCACTTGGATTCAAGCTATAATTATATTCAAAAAATATTACTTTTCCTGATATTTTTTCTTTACTGAATAACTCTAAGGAATTTTCATCAAAACCAAAAAACTTTTGCAAAAAGTAACTAAACAAGATATGAAAGTTTTCATAGAAGAATGATGTAAATGTCTTTTTAATTACTCGACTTTGATTTTTCTTTTTAAATGCATTCCATTTTAAGGTTATATCATTTTTGAATTCTTGATATTTAACACTATTCTTCTCCAAAATTTCAAATAGCAAATTATTAATAGTCTTAATGCTATAATCTTGTAAATTCTCTCTTTGTAAAAGACTTTCAATAATATATTTTAATTCTTTATAAACCGCCTTTGTTCGAATATTTAATCAATCTTTTTTTTTTGGTTTAAAACAATCTTAAGAAATGGATGCTAATATATAATAAAAAAAAAATTTAAGAATAAAAATCTTAGTTCAGTGAGGATAAATATGTTTTCGTCAACAAAATATAAAATTTAGTACCAAATTTTGGATATTTGTTAAACAATTTTTGTAATTTCATCAGTTTCAGAGTATTCAAGTGGTTCTTTTTTTCCGTTTTTTTTCTTAACTATCATTCCTTTATCCTTAGATACAAATTCACCTATTTGTTCAGCAAATATTTCATTTTTTCTTAAAATTTCGATTAAATCGGGTGAATCTTCTTGATTCACAGCAATTAATAAGGATCCGGAAGATATAGTATTGTAAGAATTGAGATTGAATATTTTGCTTAAAATCTTTGGTTCTGGTAAAATAAAAATTTTCTCTTCTTCAATTATCACACCTGTATTTGAAGCAATCGTCATTTCAGCTATCCCAGTATAGATTCCACCCTCCGTGGGATCATGACAAGATTTTATTCGAAAATGTTTATTTACCAATAAAGCCTCATTTAAAACACTGATACCGGGACTATAAAGGTAATTTTTGCATTTTTCTATAAAATCAGAGTTAAATCCTTTACTTCTTAATTCATTTTCTTTTTCTCTTCCAATTATAGATGTACCCTCAATAAATATACCCTTTGTTAATATTAATGCATCTCCTGGTGCTGCTCCCGAAGTGAGGATAAGTTTATCTTTTTGTACTTCTCCTATTAAAGATCCTATTACAATTGGTCTATCAAGCCGTGGTGTTATTTCAATATGACCTCCAACGACAGTTATTCCCAATGATTTACATGTATTATGAATACTGCTAAATATTTTTTCAATCATAGTACTTGTTGTAAGATTATCAGGTAATAATATTGTAGATTGAAACCATTTTGGTTTAGCTCCTGTGCATACAACATCATTAACATTCACAATTACTGCATAATAACCGATTTCGTCAGTTGTGAAAGTAATTGGGTCGGTTTTAGCCACCAGATAATTCTTTCCAGGAATATCTATAACAGCAGCATCTTCACCAATTTTTGAACCCATAATAACCCTTTTATCTTGAATTTCCATTTCTGAGAGCAACTGAGCTAAATAATCATGTTTAAGCTTTCCACGAGTAAATTTTTCATCGGCTCTTTTCATCGCTATATTCTTTTTAGGATTTCATGATTTATTAAATTTTGAGCAATTAATTGAGTATTGACTTCTTTATGAGGGTTTAATCAACTGAATTATAATATCCTAAAATTTAAAATTTATTCTTTCCTTGAAGATAATAAAGTATTAAATTACACTAATAGATAAGAGACTTAGCAAAATGGGATTTGGTAAAGCAGTATTATTTAGTTTAATTGCTTTTGTTGGTTTAAATTTTATTTTTACAATAATTTATTATGCTTTTGGAGCAGGATTTACTGATTTATTTAACACAATTCAGAATGACCCACTAATAATTCTATATTATTTATTTGGTTCAATAATTTGTGTACCATATAAAATTTTTGATTGGACGATAGCTCAACCTTTTTTATCAAGTAATATGACTTATTTGGTATTGGGATTAGGATACTTAGCTGCTCCTATAATAGCAGCGATTCTTGCTGGAAGATTCGGCGAAAGTAAAGGCCAATGCTTTGGGGGATGGCTTCTAACAGTAGTTATCAGTACAGTTTCAGTACTTATCGGAGCTCTTTTAAGTACAACTTTACAAAGTACTTTATTTACTACATACGGTTGGGGTTCATTTAATGAGATTCTAATTTACTCAATAATATTTTGCGTAATAAATATCGTATTTTATGGATTCTTTGTTTTACTCCTTTCTAAAACAGAATATTACTAATTTGAATAGAGAATTTTCGATTTCAATTTTTTTATCTTATTTGTTAAATTTATGTTATATTTTTATAGATTGATTTAAACCATTTAGTAGGAAGGGAAACAAAATTTTCAATCTAACATTGGATTTCGCCTTTAATATTCTATTTTTTATTAAAACTTGAATTTTGCATTCCTTCTTTTCTACTTTTTCTCTTCCTCTTGAGATTTTAATTTTAAATATTCTTAAAACATATTAATGGATTAATAGAACTTCTACTCTGAAATTAATATAAGTAAAATAATAGTATTAGTAAATTTCAACGTATAAGGTCATTATTAGAATGAGTTCGGGAAAAATAGAACAAAATTATTTTAAGAATATTGAAAATGGTTTAATTTTCAATGAATCTGTCATTTTTTCTGAAAACTATTTACCTAAAAGTCATTTCTCTGGGGCAAAATCACCTAAAGAAAAGATGTATAGCAATATCGATAATAAATTACAACAACCTTATAGAGAAGTTTTGGATGATCATTTAGATATGATCCAAAAGATTGATTTTATTCTAAAAAATTCTCACGATCTAACTCAAAAACAGAAGTATGATTATTGTATTACTCAAAGATTTTACATGAAGTTATATTTAAAAGGAATTTCTAATAGAAGTTAGAATAAAAATAACTTATTTAATGCTTGGTTTAAGGATAGAGATATTGTGAGATTTTAAAAATTCTATATAATTACATAAAAGTGAGATACTTCTCGCAGCATCTCTTAATGATAAGAAATATAAAACTCTTTTTTTATGTAAAAATTTTTTAGCAGAATTAAATCTTTTGGCTAAACCACTATCATCAGCAAGGTTAGGCAAACAAAAGGCATATGGTTTTGATAATGAATCTCGGACATCAATCATCCTTCTAAAAACATGTCGATAGATATGATCTGGCCAAAGTGGAACCATAACAATATCGATATTAGGATCATTAACTACGATGTTTATACACTTAGTAAAAATATCCAAAATAAATCCCGATGCCCCCAAATCAATAGGATTTTTAATGTTTACATTCACATTTGGTAAAATATTGGCAATTTTAGATTGTGATTCAAGAGTTAATTCTGGTACTGAGAGATTTTGAGAAGAAAATAAATCAGTTAAGTTAACAGAAGCACCCCCTCCTGGAGTGATTATACCCACATTTCGACCTTTTGGAATGTAATTTGGATAGAGTAATTCAAATGTCTTTATTGTATTCCAAAATTCTTCATTATCCTTAACGAGAGTTGTCCCTGTTTGCCTAGCCATTGATTTCCATAGTTTAGCATTCGATACTATAGCCCCCGTATGAGAAAATGCTGCTCTTGAACCATCGTTAGTATGTCCCCCTTTCCAAAGAATTACCGGTTTGATTTTTGTAGTTTTTCTAAGTTCTAAAAATAATTCATGAGCACTTGCTGAACCAGATGATTCTAAGTATGAAGCAATCAGACACGTTTTTGAATCTCTTCGATAATAATTTATAAAATCAACACAATTTAAATCAATTTGATTACCAAAACTAACCCCATAACGGAATCTAATATCACGTTTGTATCCTACATTAACTAGTTGGGTTAAATGCCCTCCAGATTGTGACATAAAAGATACTCCACCATGGATTCCTTTTTGAGAAGCAAATATTAGAGTCATCCCTAATTCTGCATTAAAAGGTCCTAAACAATTAGGTCCAATTAATCTTGTATTTGTTCCTTTAATAATCTCTAAGAGTTCTTCTTCTAATTGTTTTCCCTTTTGACTTCCCGTTTCAGAAAATCCTGAAGCAAATATTATTATCCACTTTATTTGTTTTTGTACACATTCTTTCAGTACTTCAGGGATAAACTTTGTTTTCAATGATATATATGCAGTATCGATAGGATAAGGAACATCTAAAACAGAAGAATAACACTTCCAATCCATTATTCTATCATATTTCGGATTTATAGGATAAAAAGTATTTGACCATATAGATTCTTTAAAAGCTGGTAGATACATCATCGAGCCTAATCTTGATCTCTCTGAAGCTCCGATAAATGCGATATGTTTTGGGTTAAATAAGGAATATAAATCTTCAGATTGTTTTTTATCTGTATCCATTAACTGATTAAATTTAAAAGTTTTTTAAAAACTTACTATTACTTCACTATATAAATTAAATCTAATTAATTTGAGTCGTAGTTATTATTATTTTGAAAAAACCAAATTTTTAATTCAATTTAAAATTAGACTACACATAATTATTCATTTTAAAAATAAAAAACACACTAAAAAAATTGTCAAAAATGGCACGACCAAGCCCTTTAGAAGTATACGCTCTTTTAGATAAAAGCAATTGTAAAGATTGCGGATATGACACATGTATGGCTTTTGCTACCGATATTCTTGAAAGAAAAATAAAGGTACAAGATTGTACTCATTTAATGGGAGATCCTAAACAAGCCAAAAAACGTGAAAAACTAATTGAACTTATTACCCCTCCTCAAAAGCCTGTTAGTATCGGAGTAGGGGAAAGAGTAGTCACAATTGGAGGAGAAGAAATATTAATGCGTCATCAACTCACTTTTTATAATCAAACGGCAATTTTTATGGAAATCGCTGATGATGACGCAGATTTAGAAGATATTGTAAAATATCTTACCGATCTTAAGATTGAAAGAATAGGAGATGTACTTACGTTAGACGGAATCGCTTTAAGAGCTGTCTCTGGAGATGCTGATCAATTCAAATTAGCTGCAAAGAAAATTGTTGAAATCTCTAATCTCCCTATTATGTTATGTAGTTTTGATGCTGAAATATTATTAGGAGCAGCAGAAGTGATTAAAGATAAAAAACCATTGCTTTATGCCGCTACAAAAGATACATGGGAACAGATTGGACATTTTGCAATAGAGAATAATTTACCTGTTGCTATTGCATCTAATAATTTAGATGAATTGATGTCATTGAGTGCAACTCTACAGAAATTTGGCGTAAAAGAAATTGTTTTAGATTCAGGAACTTATTTTGGTCCCGGTGATCTTTCTGTAACATATAATAATATTATGCAATTAAGAACAGCAGCAATAAATAAAGAAGATGTGAATGCTTGTTGGCCTGTTATGGGTGTTCCTGCAGCATATTGGAGTCAGGTTAAGATAGGAAACAATAGAAAAATCTGGGAACACCAATATCAAGAAGTGATAATGGGAGCAATAATGGAGTCTATAGATACAAATCTTATTGTATTACATACAGGTCAGAGAATAGAAGAAATTTGGGCACTATTAGCTTTAATGACATTAAGACAAAGTGTTTTTTCAGATCCTAGAATTTACCCCGCAGTAGATCCAGGTCTTTATAAGGTTGGAGAACCTACTGATATGTCTCCAATTTTTGTTACAAGTAATTATAGGATGACGAAAATCCCTGTTGAGCAAGATTTACAGGGTGCAAATTTGAATTGTTGGCTTTTAGTTGTTGATACTGAAGGGATAGGAATTGAAAGCGCTGTTGCTGGTGGGCAATTCAATGCGGGAGGTATAGCGGAAGCAGTGAAAGAGTTTGGAGCTTTTGATAAAGTTAAGCATAGAATTCTCGTTCTTCCAGGAATGGCTGCTCGTTTAAGTGGAGCCTTAGAAGATGAAGCAAACGCATTCGTAGTTGTAGGTCCTAGAGACAGTTCTGGAATTCCTAAGTTTATGGATATTCAGTGGAAACCAGAAGAGTTTATGAAAGAATATGAATCTTGGTCAAAAGAATAAAACTGTTTTAATTTATCTACTTTTTTTTCTCTTTTTTAATATTTTTTAACAGTATTATATCTTAAGTTAAAGAATATATTATATCAATTGTCAATTCGTTCACGTTATTAATAATCACTATATTTCCTTTTTTAATTTCTTTTAATTGAGTCGATGAATAGTTTCCTGTCAACACTCCTATAAATGGACAGTTTAAGTTATTAGAAAGCATAACATCCTTAGGATGGTCCCCTATAACTATAATAAAATATCCAGGATATCTATTATTCAAAATTGTGTTTAAGCTGGGGTCAAGCTTCCCTAATTCCTTTCTATCCTCTGTTTCTCCTAAAATATAGTCAAAATATTTCCGAATTTGTAGAATTCCTAGTATTTTCTCTGCCATTTCTTGTTTTTTGGAAGTTATTATTCCCATTGTAAAATATAATTCCTTCAATTCCTTTAGTTTAGATTTAATCCCTGGCAATAAATCTGCCTGATAAATCCCTTTTTTTCCATAATATTCTCTAAAGGCAAAAACTAAATTTGAAGTATCTTGATTGGTTACTCTAGTAAACATCTCATTTAAGGGTATACCAATCATATTTTCTATTTCTGATTTTTCTAATTTGGGTAAATTAAATTTATTTAATGCATAATTAAATGAAGTAACTATGCCCTCTCTATTGTTAATTAATGTGTTATCTAAATCGAAACTCAAAATAATTTTTCTATTTTTCTCATTAATCATGATTGTTTAGATATTAAAAACTAGTAAAATGTGAAAAATAAAGAAAAGAAGATTTAAAACTATTTTATCTTAAATCCTTTAAAAAGTTTTAGAAGAAACATTATTTCTTCGGAGGATTCAATTATTCTTCTTAAGTCAAAGGGGAAATTATTTAGTTCAACTTCTTTTCTATCAGAAACTCTTTTGATCATTATTTTTATTATTTCTTTGTATTTTTTAACGGTAACTCCTTCATATTCAATTTCAGAAATAACTTTCCAAGCTTTATCTAATTTACCATTTAAAATACACGATATAGAGGCTAAAACATAGCTAAGAACGATATGGGAATGTCCAATCTTCTTCAAATTTGCTGCTCGATAATAGTAACGATATAAATTATTAACCATTTCTCTTAAAAGGAAATCTTTAGCTGTGTCAAGCTGTTCATAAAATTTTATACTTTCTAAAATCAGAGTTGCTGCAGTATAGAATTGTTTGTTTTTTAATCCTTCTTCAGCGATCTTATTTAAACCTCTGATTATTTGATTGAAAATACCAAATCTATTAAATTCTAATTCTCCTTCTATAGCAATATCATAAGCGTTTAAATAACTCTCTGTTGATTCATTTATACTTCCAATCTTCCAATAATTATCTCCAGCCTCTACAAAATGCTTATAAGCCATTTCGAAATTCTCCATATCTTTAAAAACATTTGCTCCATCAAAAAAATTTAGTGCTGCTTGATTGAAATCTTCAATTTTTTTTGAATAATTGCCTGCTAAAACGAAACAAGAAGCGCATTCAATTAGATTATTTTTAATATCTTGATAACATAATCCTGCTCCCCGGTAATATCTAGCAATTTTATGATAATTTTCTTGTGTCTTTTCTAATGTTTCTGCTAAATCTATGTATGCCCCTGCCTCTTTTTTGGAGAAATTGATATATTGATCTTGTTTATCTAAAATTTTATATAATTTTTTTAAAATCTGATAAATTTGAGTAAGAGTTAAATTGTCATTTTTTTCTTCATAATTAGTTGCTAAATTGGAGAAGAATTCTGTACCATCTAACATAACCTCTTGGGATTTGTTATAATCGTCGATTTCTTCATAACAAGAACCAATTTGTTGGTAAGAGAAAGATAGGATATCAAAATAATTATGTTCTTTAGAAATTTCGATAACTTTTTCATAAAATTTTATAGCATTCTTGAAATTAGAGGATTTTAAAAATAGTTCGGCAATATTTTGAAAGTTTTGAGCAATTTTTCTTGTTTCATGAAACTCTTTTAGAAGATCACTTTCTTGTTTTAAGAATTTTATACTTTTTAATATATTTTTTTTCTCTGATTGACTATCTTCAATTTTCTCATGATAAATTTCTGCAATTTTTAAGTATAATTCAGCAATTTCATGTAATTTCGCTTGAAGCTTATAATCTACAATTTGTTTCTTATACAATTGAATTATCTTTTCATATAATTTAAGAGATTCTGAAAAATCAAGATTTTCCATCATTTCTGCAACAGAAAAAAGGAATTCTCCTGCTTCAAAAAATTCTCCTGATTGAGCAATCTCATTAGTAAAATTAAGTGATTCCGAAACCATCTCCTGTATTACTTTATTTTTTTCTAGTGGATTTTTAATTTCATTTATTTTAGACTCAAATTTTCTTAGTTTATCTAAGAACTCTGTGTATTCAATGAATTCTTCTTCTTCTATAATTTTATTATCTCCTCAAAAAAATATAGTCTAAATATAGAAATTAAGGTAAAAATAAAAAAAATTGGATTTTAAATTAAACTAAAAAAGTGTATTTAAATCGATTGAATATGAAGATAAATGCTGAATAATTAATATAAATCTAATGGAGCATTTCAAAAACAAGAATTCACGGCAATCTGAAACGATTAATAGTAAAGAAATAATATTAAATATTATTACGACCATATAATAAATAACTAAAATTATTGAATTGGTGTATTTTTTAAAGTGAAACAAATTAGTGAATTATTAGACACTGGGTTGTATGAAACATTTAAACCAGAGAGAACAATGACAGTTGCTGATTTATTGAAAGAACTCAACTTAGAAGATAAATATTTTGGTATCCTTGTAAATGGAAAAAAATCAACACCAGAAACGAAAATTGGCAAAGAAGACGAGATCATAATACTTCCACACATAGCAGGCGGAATTTAAAAAAAATTATTAATTTTTTTATCATCCTATTTTAAATATTCTACTCATCAAATCTAAATTACTTAAGTTCAATTTTAAGTAAATCTTCTGCTAGAATTGTATTTGGAAAAATTTCTTTAGCTTCTTCCAGTAATCTTAATGCATCAGTTTGGTAACGTGATGATATGTGAGTAAGCACCAGCTGTTTCGCATTCATTTTTTTTGCATTATTTGCGGCATCAACTGATGTAGAATGTTTTTTCTCTTCAGCTATTTTTGCTAAAGCTTTTGCAAATGTTGCCTCATGAATTAAAATATCTGAATCCCTTCCTAAATTTATTAAAGATTCACAAGGTTTCAAATCTCCAGAGTAAGTTATTTTTCTTCCTGATCTTTCGGGACCAACAATTCCTTCCTTAACCGGATCAATCATTTTGCCATTGTATTCAATAACCTGCCCTTCTTGTAAATTTTTCCATAAGTTACTTTCAGGAATACCTAAGTTTCTCGCACGTTCAGGAATGAATTTGCCATAGCGCGGTTTTTCAATGAAAGCATATGCAAATGTAATGATAGAATGCTCTACTAACGCATATTTTATTAAAAAATATTTAGAATCAAAGACCGTATTATTATTAATCTGAATTGTTCTCTTCGGTATTTCAGAGTCTAATCCTTCAAACTCTATTAATTCTTGATTATGATGGTCAATTTCTACAATCTTAATAGGATAATTAGCTTTCAAACCAAGAATTTTCCTATGGATATATAAATAAAGAAAAAGGTTTCGTGGACCGAAGATCATCATTGGTGCTGTTCTATCATTTAAACTTAAACGAAACAGAAATCCAGGAAGTCCTATTATATGATCTCCATGAAAATGAGATATAAATATTTTCAGTGGTTTATTAAACTTTAATCCTGCTTCAGCAAATTTCCGTTGGAAATCTTCTCCACAATCAAAAAGCAAAATTTGATTTTTATATCTTAACGCAATACTAGAAAGATTTCTTTCCTTAATCGGAGTCGCAGCTGCACTGCCTAAGATAATGAGTTCCATTTTAACAAGCTTAAATCTTTTTTCGTAACTGAGAAATCTCTATTTTTTGTTCGTTATTCAATTTTTGCAAGTGATCAACCTTATTTTTAAGCTCTCTAACTCGTAAATTTAAGTTGGAATCTTCCCTTATAGGTTGAACCTGTGTTTGAATATTGAGGCTATCAAAATGGCGTTGAAGATCATTAAGTTTTTGATCTTTTAATCTTAATTGATTTTCTAATTGTCGATACTTCCTTTTTATTTCTACAGCTTCATTTTTAATTGTTTCAATTTCTCCTTCTTTTGTTTCTAGTTGTTTTTGTAGAAATATTGCCATCTCTCTTTGCATTTTTAGCGTGCCTTCCAACTCTTTTTGAGGTTTAACTGATTCTGTAGGTTTTTGTTCTTGATATTTTTTAAGTTCAGTTTGAAGTGATTTAATTCGTACTTTAGCTCTATTTAATTTTTTTTGGAGATCTTCTTTTAAGGTTTCAATCATTTCACTGGAAGAAATGTCATCTGGCTCAAAATTAGCAGTAATCCCCGCTTTTTGTAAAGTGATAATTTTTTTGTTTAATTCCTTAATTTCATGGTCCTTTGTTTTTAACAGACTTTTTTGCTCACCGATTTCTTTTTTAAAGCTATCGATTCTCGTAACTTCTTTTTCATGTTTTTTACTTTTTTTATCTGATTTATCAAGTTTTTGCGTTAATTCTGTTACTTTTCTTTTAGATTTGGTTAATTGGTTTTGAAGATCTTCTATTAATTTTTTTGTAATTGAATCCTGACTTTTTTCATCAGATTTGTTAGTAAGATCTTTTAATTTTTGATTTAAATCTAAATTTTCCGATTTCAGTAACTCAATCTCTTCGTCTTTTTGACTCAATTTATCACTAAAATCTTCACTACCAATATTTTTAGATCTTAATTTATTAATTGTTGAACGCTGTTTATTCACTGTTTCTTGTAATTCTTTTACGAGTACATTAAGAGGTGATTTACTTCTTAAATCTTCAACTCTAATAACAGATGATTCATTTTCTCTAGATTTTATTCTTTCTAATTCATGTTGAAGTTGTACTTTCTCTTTTCTTAAAAAACCCATACTATTTTTTAACTCTCTAATTTGTCTATCTTTTTCATCGAGTTCAATAGCCAATCTTGAGTCCACTGCTTGTTTTTTCTTGCTTTTCTTTTTAGTGTCCTCTTCTGCAATAAGAGCATCTAATCTCATAATAGTTTCTTCGAGCTCTTCAATTCTATCAAGAAGATAATGGTTTTCCTTCTCTTTTTTTTCCAAGTCTGCCTTTAATTCTTCGATTCGGGCTTTTAACGCATCTTCAGTCATAAAGAAGAATCACCTTTATATTAGAATAATACAATTTTAGAAATTAAAATTTAACTTATTAATATCTTATCCATTCTATCTTTTTTGCTCAAATAAAAATATTTAGTACATTTCAAAATCCTTTATAGAAAAATTATTGATTTGCTTAATTATAGGAACGAGGCTAAGTAAATTAAATATCATAAATATAAATAATAAAAATAAGAAGTAGATAAATGGGATATACCATGGAGGTAAATAAACCTGTTTAAACAAAAATAAAGAAATTATTATCATTCCAATTCCCAAGCTTAAAGATAAAGATGGAATTAATACAAAAATTGACTCTATGAAAAGAATTTTTTTCAAAGATTTAGTTTTTGAGCCAATAGCTCGCATAATAAGAAAATCTTGAGCTTTCTCCATTATTCCTGACTTTTGATAGTTATATAATGACAAAATTGCTATTATTGATATTACAAAGATTAGTATTATAGGGTAAATTGATAAGTTCCTCACGAATGTTAGATTTTCTTGGAATACTTGATCTAATGTTAAATATGTGAAATTTTCTCCAATAATTTGAGTAACATTTTCAAGAGTATCCTTAATTCCTTCATAAGAACCAGGACTTAGCTTTATCATAATTAAATTAACTTCATTATTAGTCAGGCTCAAACATTTCCTCGATTCATTAATACTTATATATCCTGCCCAACCAGAATAAAAACTATCGATAATTACACCAGAAATATGGAATCTCTTACCAGGTGTAATAAGTTCTAAGCTTTGATCTAAAGCAAAATCGAAAAAATTATGAGCTAAGCCATCTCCAATAGTCATATTATCATAAGCATCTTCCTCAGTGAAAAACCTTCCTTCAATCTCAAAATCTTGAATTAGATTTTCCGGATTAATACCAATAATAGGAATATTACCTTTCCGGTTTTGCCCAACAACTATATAAGAATTATCACCAGTAATCTGAATTCCAGGAATTTCCTCAACATCGTAAAAACTTATTATCCTTTCATCAATTTCTTCGATTTGTTCATTATTAGTTAAACTGTTTATGTTACTTAAATTAAAGAAGTATTGTGATTCAGTAAAATTTATGTTCATCTCATCAATCAGAAGAGTTGGATCTGAAAACATTTTATACATTAAAGTATAGTTAGAGACAACATCTTTATGTCCTACAATTACAATATTTTCATTTTGAGATTTGTTTATCCACTCTTGAGAGGATGTGCTTAAAACTATTGTCCCCAAACCTAATGTAAAGATTAACAATCCAATTATTGAGAACAAAATTAAATATCTTTTAAATTCACCTTTTTTTCTTACTGTATTAACGACAGCCACTTTAATATTGAAACCTATTGAAGTTAACCATTTTGGAATAAATTTAATTGGTTTACCAGCATTATAATTATAAGGTATATCTTTTGAGAAAGTATTGATTATTTTCCGTTTCCCAATTTTTCTTAACACATAACCATTTACAAAAAAGATTCCTAATATACAAGAAAAAAACAATATTGGTGTATAGAAAAAATCTATTTGAAAAATGAAAGAAAAATTTAAAAACATCATAATTAACGCAAATATTCCGAATATAAATAATCCTACAATAACCCCTAATAGAAATGCGACAAAAAATATAATATAAACTTCAAGTAAATAAAAACTATATAATTTCCTGGGGAGTGTGCCTAAGGATTTCATAATAGCAATATCTCGTTTTTTAGAAATAATTAATGTAGACGTAACAGCCACAACTAACCCAATAGTTAATATAATTAATAAGAACTGAGTTAATGCATTAAACTGTTTATAGGTCAAATTAATTCCACCAGAGAAATAATATTTATTTACAAATGAAGGGTTTATGAATATATTTAAACCTAAGGATGATGTGAAGTATATTAAGAACTCAGTAAAAGCAACGATTAATATAATAATTATTAAATATGGGTAATTTGATTTTCTTTTCCTATATAAATCTTTTAAGGCAAAATCTAGTGATGTCATGTTGTTTTTTTATTCTTACTTTTCTAGATCTCTTACAATTTCTTCTTTTATAATTTTACCATCATCAAAAGAAAGAATTCTATCAGCTAAACCTATTAAATAATCATCATGAGTAGCAACTATGATCGTTCTAACACCATTTTTCAAATTTTTAAAAAGATCTCTAATTAGTTGGCTAGTTATTTTGTCTAAATTTGCTGTCGGTTCATCAGCAATAATCATAGGTGGATCATTTGCTAATGCCCTTGCTAATGCTACTCTTTGTTGTTCTCCAGCAGAAAGTTGAAAGGGTAGATGTTCTCTTCGATCAACAAGACCCATTGTTGTTAACAATTCTACTGCACGTTTTCTCTGCTCTTTAAAAATAACACCTGAAAGATTTAATGGAAACATAACGTTTTCCTCGGCTGTGAGCGTGCTAATGAGATTATAATTTTGAAATACAAAACCTAAATTTAATAACCTCCAGGTTGTTAGTGTTTCTTCTTCCATATCTGAGATCTTAACACCAAAACTATAGATCTCTCCATTGGTAGGAGAATCCAACCCCCCTATTAAATTTAATAATGAGGTTTTACCTGCACCGCTGGGACCTTTAATAACTATAAATTCTCCAGTGTATATTGATAAAGATACATCATCTACAGCTCTAACAATAAAATCTCCAATTTCATAATCTTTTACTAAATTTTTTCCGATAATTGCATCTGTTTGACTTATATCTTTTATGAAGTTACTTTCAGTTTCGGTTTTATTCTCTTTTTTTGGACTTTCTGCATCAAAATTCTCCGAACTTGTTTCTTTTTCTGGCACGATGTTAATAATTAATATTGGTTTATATTTTTAGCGGCATAATTAGTGATTTACATCAATAATTATACATTAACAAATATGTTTTCATGTCTTTAAAGACTCATTTTCTTCAAATATTGATAATTACAAATTAAATTAGGAGAAAATTAGTAAATATTGAAAGATATGAATTTCAGAGATCTTTTGAAAACTTACAAAAAATTATAAAAATAAAGTATGATTCATTAAGAAGTACTCTAAATTTCATGAATAGATCAATAAATATGAGTCTAACCAAATATATTGCAAAAAGAATATTATTTGCAATTCCAGTGGTATTCGGAGTGCTTATCATTATTTTTATTCTTTCTAGATTAATACCTGGAGATCAAGTTTTATCATATCTCACTTCTATCGGAATTTATCCTGAAGGGGAAAATTTTTTGCAACTTTATCAGCAATTACGACATGAACTCTGGTTAGACACTCCTATATTTCTCCAATTTGTGAGATATTTAATGGACACATTTTCAGGAAATTGGGGGTATTCCGTTTCTAATTATCCAGGACAAGAAGTTTGGTCTCTTATTATGCTGAGATTACCCAGAACCATAGATATTGCATTATTCTCGATATTAATTTCAATTTTTTTAGGAATTAAACTAGGAGTCATTTCAGCTAGTCATAGAAATAAGTCGAGTGATACAGTCTTAAGAGGATTAGCACTTTTAGGTGTATCAATACCTATTTTTTTTTTAGGAAATGTACTCCAATATTTTCTTAGCCTGCAATTAGGTTGGTTTCCTGCAACGGGTTTCAAAAATAGAGGTTATTCTGATCCTGATTTTATTAGTGGTTTTAGAATAATAGATGCTTTATTCAGTGGCGAATTTTATCTGATTTTTGATTATTTACATCATTTAATTTTACCGGTATTTTGTTTATCCTTTGTCACTTTAGGAACAATTACAAGACAGAGTCGTTCAAGTATGTTAGAAGTATTAGAACAAGATTATGTTAGAACAGCTAGAGCGAAAGGTGTTAATGAAAAAGACGTATATCGTCAACATGCTCTAAAAAATTCATTACTTCCAACAACAACGGTAATTGGCTTAAATCTAGCTAGTGTTTTATCAGGAACTGTTCTTACGGAAGTAACCTTTGATATTAATGGAATTGGCACATTATTAGTAGATGCGATTTTTACTCATGATTTTTGGGTTGTAAACGCACTTATTTTTGTAATTACGATTATGTATTTATCTATGTCTATTGCTATTGATATAGGGTATTCGATTATAGATCCACGAATTAGATATTGAAGATAATACATATAGCAACTTTAAAGTTCAAGATATTGACAGAAAGCAATCTTGAAACTAAAAACATTTAAGTTTATATTGTTTATTTTTATGAATTATTCAAAATTGCTTAAAACACAATGACACTTATGACAAATTATAGAAAATTATAATTGTGTTAAAAAATTTAAAAAAACGAAATAAGATAAAAAGTAAAATTACTTCAAGAAAGCTTAAGAATTTATGAGTTTGATTAAATATGTTATTAAAAGAATAATTACAATGATCCCTGTGTTGGCTGGGGTCTTAATAGTCACTTTTTTTCTCTCCAGAGAGATCCCAGGGGATCCTGTAGTAGCATTTCTTAGAGGTAATACCAACGCAGAAACCTATTACTTTTATTATCGCCAACTTTGGCTTGATCGTCCACTCATTATTCAATTCTATAAATATATAATAGACATTTTTTCTGGAAATTGGGGATACTCTGTTTCTATTGTAATGGGCAAAGATGTTTGGTCTTTAATTATGTTG
>JBHLPN010000012.1:0-26207 GCA_048939445.1 Promethearchaeota archaeon
TGGATGCATATTTCAATTATAAAATTTATAACCAACATTCATTATCTGCCTGTAAGTGATTATTTTGGTACTTTTGGGTTTCATATCTTTAGTGCTGTTCTCCATTTTTTTTCAGGAATAGACATTATGTTAATCCCTAGATTTTTTATGTTTTACACATTTTTTACAGCTTCTTTAATTGTCTATAATCTTTTTATGAGGATTTTTAAAAATAAAAATCTAGCAATATTTGGGATTTATATTCTAGGATTCTCCTCATTGGGATTTTTAAATATGATGTATCAGTTTTGGCCTTCTAGCTTAGCGTTAATTCAAGGAATAACATTATTTTCCCTTTTATATATAAGATTACACTCTTTTACTCAAGAAAGAGAACCAAAAAATAAACAAATTTTTTCTAATATTATCTTTTTTTATTTGCTGTTTATTATCATTTTTACAAGTTGTCTATTGATTCATTCGTTAATAGCAATGATTCTCTTAGCCTCTTTCTTATGGTTTTACCTGATTTATTTTATTAAAAGTTATAGGAGAGGTTTTGATTTTATATTATTGGGTATTTGTTTGTGTATTTTTTTTATTTTTTATGCTTTAAATATAAGCACTGGTCATTTTGTTATTTTCTCCGGATTAAGTTATGTTCCATGGTATTATATTTTATTTGGGATCATTTTAATTGGAATATTAGAAGGTTTAATCCTTATTCATTATCGTAAATCAATGATCTTTATAAAAGGTAGATATTCTTTAATTATAAATGGGAAGAAACATAAAACTTTCAAAAAAATAGAAGACAAATTCTTATATCCTCTTATTTTTGCTTTTTCGTCAATAGCAATATCCATATTTGCTATTGTTAATTCATTTTTGTTTAGATTTGACATTATAACAGTTTTTACTGGATTTGAAATACTTATTATATGTGCTTTTTCAATATGGGGTTTATCTATTTTCCAATATAAACCAAGAGGAAAACCATTATTTTTATGGGGATTAGCATTTGTTATTATCTTAATGGCAGGTATTTTTTTTGATTTCATTACAGGTTCTTTTACTTTTTTCTCTCGAATATTTTACTTATCATCTGTATTAATTTCGATTGGATTTGTGTCCTACTTTTACAAATTAATTAAAACTAACTCTATACACAAATTAAAAATAAAAATATTTATGATATTCATTGTATCTTTCTCTATTTTAGCTTCAGATTTAGAAATTTACTCCTCAATTGAATTTTATAGCTTAAAAAGACGAGAATTAAGTAGTATTTATTGGTATTCTAATTTTACATCTAATCAAAATGTTGTAATAGCAGAATTTGGATGGGGTCCAATTTTCATTTACTTCGATTATCCTTTTGAGGAAAATAATGCAACTCGTCCTCTCACATCTGTTGTCTTTTTCCTTACTTCTTCAAATGAGTATCTAAATCCAAGAATGCATATTCAAAATGGAACAAATCTACTTATTGAACTTAAAAATGATTCAAAAAAAGATGTCTACTTAATTGTGACTAATGAATATCTATTACCATCAAGTTTAGAATTATTTGGTTATCTTACTCCTGAAGAATTGGAAATGTATTATAGTCTTAATTATTTAAACAAAATTTTTTCTTCAAAAACTGAGAACGAGAACGAAATTCCTTTATATTGGGTTATTTAAAAATTTCAAAATCACCAGGGAATATAAGATCCTTTGTTTTTTTCAAAATCTGATATTTATCTCCTTCTATTTTTATAATTTGAGGCAATTTGCCTGTTTTGCCCACTTTATTTTCTCTAGAAATAAAAGCACCTATGATTCCTTCAATATCATCTATAGCATCTAAACCAATTTTTATAGATTTTTCAATATCATTTCCTTTAACTAAATTAGCTATCTTTGTAGCAGCAGCATCTGCTAAAGCGGCATTTTTAGCGAAAATAGTTACAGCATCAGCTTGTCCAAAACTTATTGCATGACCCACTGTTGCGGAACTTGTTCCTATTCCTATTGGACAAATTTCTTTGGTTATTAAAAAGCCTAAATTTAAATTTAATTCATTTTCCCCTGCATATAAGGCAACAGTTATAGGTTCCTCGGAATCTATTGCAATTTCACCTCCATTCTCTACAAGACTAATTTTGAAAGGTGAAAATTCAGAAAATTGATCTACACTACATGTCTGCATTGACTCAAGCATTAGATCTGCCAATGCACCTGCTACAGCTGCCATTGGTCCTACATTACATATTTCTGCCACTTCCGCCATAATTTTGATTATTTGGAAATTTGTGTTTACTTTTATAGGAGAAAAAGAATTTAGAAAGTGTTTATCTTTTGTGACAAAACTCTCTAAATTTTTTCGATGGAAATAAAAACTCTCTTTTGCTTTTAATATTGCTTGTTTTGAATCAGATATGATTGTAATATCCGATTCTTTTTCTGAGAAATGTGTTTTGTAAGTTTTCAAATCTAATTTTCTGTTAATAAAACGTTAGCTTTATAATGGATCTAATAACTAAACAAATATAAATAAATAGATTTTTATTATCTATCTAAAACCAATATCTCTTAAATATGAATCAAATCAATTACAAGGAAATCATCTCTCAGTTGAAGTCCGACCTAAATGCTGAATGCGCTATAGCAAATAAATATGGAATTATATTAGGATCTTTAATAAAAGAATTTTCTAAAGGAAAAATCATTCCTCAAGCAATTTTATCTTTAATTGCCAATTCTAAAGAAATAGCTAATGAATTAAATCTGAAAAAGATAAATTCTTTTGCATTAGAAGCACAAAAATATAATTATTTGTTTACATTTAGTGAAAAATTGATTTTAATTTCAAAATTAGATTTGAATGTTAATTTAGCCAAATTTATGCCTAGTATTAGTTTATTCTTAGAGAAATTAAGTGTAAGTGCCACGGAACAGGAGATTAAACAATTTTCTATCTTTGATTTTTCAAAAGAAATTTCAAAAATTGAAGAATCTTTAGAAGAAGAAAAAATTAGAAAAGATAAATACTCAATTATAAAAGATTTAGTTAAGCACATTTCAAATTAATTCTTAAGTAATATAATTTTCAATATCCTGGTGAACGATTATTTTAAGACAAGTATTTGTATATAGAGGTGGTGAAGTAATTTATTATAGGCATTTTGGGAAAGCGTTAAAGCAAGAAGCTCTAGATCTTTTAGTTGAAGATATCATTAATGAAGCATTGATCAGAAGCGAATCCAAAGTCGATTTTCATGATTATTATAAATTTAGAGTGTCGTTCATAGCAGCAAAAGAACAAAATTTGGTATTTTTATTTGTTACAAGTTTAACTGATAAATTTGAAAATATAAAAAGAGAATTAATAAGGTGTAAAACTGAATTCTTGAATTTATTCGAGGATATTTTACAACATCGTTTTGATGCCAAAACTTTTGAAGTGTTTGATCCAACCATAGATTCTATCCATAGAAATCTACGTCCTAAAATATCTTTGGTTGGATTTTCTGGAGTTGGAAAGACTACGATTACTAGGCTAATTAAAGCAGATGAAATTCCTATGCAACACATACCAACAATTACAGGAGATATTGCTACAATTAAAATTGGTAAACTCCACTTTCACCTATGGGATTTTGCAGGTCAAGAGCAATTTAGTTATTTATGGAATAATTTTATCAAGGGAAGCGATGCAGTTCTTCTAATTACAGATTCTACATTAGAAAATGTTGAAAAAAGTAAATATTTCTTAGAATTAATAAAAGAACAAGCACCTAATGCTCAATCTTCTGTTATTGGTAATAAACAGGACTTAAAAAAAGCAATGAACCCAGTTCAAATTGAAAAGGTTCTAGGGTTAAAAGCTTATTCTATGATAGCTGTGGATCCCAACAATCGCAACAAAATGATTCAAATAATAGCTGATGTTTTAGAAATGAGTGCGGAGGTTTCTCCTCTTTTAAAACCCTTACTTGAAAGAGATAGATTTACTGAAGAAGCGGTAAAGGCTTTAAAGAATGCTGATTTTGATAAAGCGGCTTTCTTATTCGATAAAATAAGTGATTTATGCTTAGAATTAGGAGATGATTCGTTAGGTAAGGAATTTTTTGAAAAATCACAAAAAATAAAAGATATGCTTAAAAAAGTAGGTGCTCCACCCCCCGTACCAGCAACTCCCATAGAAACTGAAGAACAGAAATCTCCAGCAATCTATATACCTCCAGAAAAGCTAGAACAATCTCCAATTAAAAAAGAACCAATACAACCAACACCACCTCCTCCAAAATTACCCCCAGAATCACCACCATCAACACCGATAAAAATATCTAAACTTGAAGAACCAACTACAATCTCGAATTCAAACATTAAAATGAGGGCACCAACACCAGATGCTAAAGAGGGAACTCGGTCTGCAGACACTGAAATTAAACAAGAAAATATTGGTTTAAAATTAAATCCAGAAGACTTCATGGTAAGAGCTAGACCAAAAACTATAAGTATTGTCCCTGAGGATGCAAAATCTAAATTAAAAATGTCCTCAGACATTCAAGTTACTAAACGAGAAGAATCTAAAGCACCTGTGCCTGTTGCACCATTAAAATTAATGGAAGAAAAATCCAAATTAATGCGAAGTCAGCCAATAAGTACAATTACTTCTAAGACTATATTAGAACCAATAGAACGTAAAATACTCCAAAAATCTAGCGAAGTACAACAAAAACCACAATCTAGTGAAATACAAAAAAGACCTTCAACGATTAATCCTCAACAAAAAGAAAAATTGAGACAATCCTTATTAGATTTAAAGATAAGGAAAGCACACTTAACTAAAATGTCATTAGATTTTGAAATGCAAGAACTTAAAGGGGAAATAACGCCAGAGGACCTTCAGGATAAGAAGGATAAAATAAAAATAATGATGGATAAAATTGATCAACAAATCCAAGAAGTTGATGATCTGCTTAATAACTGAGAGATCTAATATATTAAAAATACCTAAAATTAGATAATGCTTTTTAAATAATTATCGGGGACTTTAACTTCTCCCATTTTAATATTCTTTTTCTCACCATGGTAATCTGAGCCTCCTGATTTAATAAGACCAAATTCTTCAGCAATTTTTCGGTAATAATCAGGAAAATAATCCTGAGCCCAATTTGACTGATCAGTTCCAAAATAGGGTCTATTTTTCGCATAGGTGTATTCTACTTCAATACCTTTAATTCCTGCATTTACACAGAGTTCTATGAATTTCTTTCGGTCAGAGACCTCATAAATTCCTGGATGTGCTAAAATCGGGATACCTCCAGCTGAATCAATTAATTCTATTGATTCTTCAAGATTTAACTCTACATTCCTATCTATAAATGCAGCACCACCAATACTTATCATCTTGAATAAGTCATTTTTAGATTTTCCTTTCACTTTCTTAGGATTATTTTTTTTCATGATCTCCACAATGTGTGGTCGCCCTACAATATTACCTCCTGCTATTGCTTTCACTTCTTCAAATGAGATATTGTATCCAAATTCTTCTTCCAAACGATGGCAAATTGCTTTTTTTTGATCTAGCCTTCCTTTAATTTGATCATTAATCGTCTTAACCAATCTAGTTGAGTTATGATCAATATTTAGACCAATAATATGAACATCTATTAATTCTTTTTTTGGCTCATGTCTAATTGAGATTTCTATCCCAGGGATTACAATAATTTCCTTTAATTCTCCGAATGAGATGAATTGTTCTACACCAGCTATTGTATCATGATCAGTTATAGCAATCGCTTTTAATTTTAGATCTATTGCTCGATCTATTAACTGTGAAGGAGTATCTGAACCATCAGATGCCGTTGAATGTAGATGGAGATCGATCATTACAAATATGAATTAATAATTCGATTTTAGTTTTATCTCAGACAATAAGTGAATAAAATTTAATTAATTAAACATATTTAATATTCAGAAGACCAAATATATTAATGGAAACACGTGAACATAATGGCCATAATCGTAATGAAATTTGGAGGTTCTTGTCTCATAGATAAAAAGACTTTTAAAAAAATTCTCAAGATTACAAAAATTTATAGTGAAGTAAAGAAAGTATATGTAGCATCTGCACTTAACGGAATTACAAATTTACTTTTAAGGACCGCCAATTATTTAGAAGATGATAAAGAAACTGATAAAAATATAGCTTTAATTGAAAAAAAGCATCTCGATTTAATTGAACAAATCTTTGTTGAAGATTCTGAATATTATATTAAAGCAAAAGATTGGCTCGATGACAGATTAAGTGAATTAGAGGATACTTTTGCAGATATTAAAGAATTTGGTTTAGAACCTTATTATAAAGATTATATATTGAGTTTTGGAGAGATAATATCTACTTATATATTAAATCAGTATCTTTTGAGTTGTGGGATAGATTCTGTATATATTCCATCAAATAAGTTAATAATTACTGATGATGAGTTCAATAATGCATATCCGTTATATGATCTAACAAATTCTCGTGTTAAAAGATTATTAATTCCATTACTAGAGAATCCTAATAAAGATACAATTGTGTGTTTAACTGGTTTTATAGGAAGAAATAAAATAGGATATATCACAACACTTGGAAGAGGTGGTTCTGATTATACTGCAACTATTTTAGCACGAGCTTTATTCGATGTAGGAACGGACAAAAATATTAAAGTAATTCTATGGAAAAATGTTGATGGTCTATTAGCGATAAATCCAAAATTTGTACCTCAATCTTTTCTTATAAAGAATTTGGATTATACTGAAGCTAAACATATAGCTAATTTTGGTGCTAAGATACTACATCCAAAATGTTTAGAAGCTATTGAGAAGCATAAGATCCCATTAGAAATAAGAAATTTTGAAAACCCATTAGAAAAGAATTTTACTCAGATCTCTGAAACAACTAATAAAGATCAAATTAAAGGGATTTCTGCTGTAGATTTTGCTACAATTATAACTATCAGCTCTGGAAGTTTGGTAGATGTACCTGGTGTTTTAGCTAAAATATTTAAAGTAATGAGTAAAAATCAAATAAGTGTTTCATTAGTAGCTCAAAGTTCATCTGAAATAAGTACTTCATTTATTATAAGAGAAGAAGACTCAAATAAAGCAATTTCTGCCTTGAAAAGTTCAAAATATTTTTCAGAATTTTTTGAAATTAAATGGGAGAACGTTGCTGTAATTAATATAACAGGTCTTAAAATTCTTGAAACAAAAACAAAAGCCGAAATTTTTAATGCTTTAGATAAAGCGAACATAACAGTTAAAGCAATTTCACAAAGTCACGATGAAATAAATTTATCTATAGTTATTGAAAGAAATAAATTAGCTGATGCTATAAATGTTATTCACGACGATCTATATGAAGAATTTTACTAAATTTATTTAAAATATATCTTAAACAAGAGCCTTATGTTCTTAAAAAAACAAATAAAAACAGAGATAAATAAATTTACTCGTAAAAATTAAGTCCTTGAATCAATAATTCGACGGGTTAGTTCAGTAAAAGCTTCATCGACATTAATTCCCGTCTTAGCTGAAGTTTCTATATAAATACTTCCCTCATTCTCTGCGAAAGAGCGAGCTTCATCTCGATCTATGACCACACCAACATCTTCTATCAAATCCGCTTTATTTCCGATCAAAACAAAAGGAATATCACCTGCAAATTGACGAATTTCGGTAAGCCATTTTCGGATTTCTGTATAAGTTTGTTCTCTGGTTAAGTCAAATACTAATAGTGTCCCTGCAGCACCCTTATAAAAAGTACTTCGAATAAATTCAAATCTTTGCTGTCCTCCTATATCCCATATAGAAAGAGTAGCAATTTCACCTTGCCTAAATTCCACATCTTTCGTGAGAATATCAACTCCTACAGTTAATTTATAATTCGCCTGGAATCGGTTTTTGATAAATCTCTGAACTAAACTTGTCTTACCAACAGCAGCAGCTCCGGTTAATAATACTTTTAGTTTAAAACTTGACATAAAGCTTCACTCATGTCGGTTTTTACTTTATTTTTTATAATTCTTATATTTTTTTTATAATATTTAAGAATTTATTTAATTTATTAATATGGAGTAAATTAAAGATAAAATAAATTTTAAATTTAAATATTTTTACATAAACTTAATTTGATTTTTATTCATTTCTATTGATTTTGAATTAAATAAAAACATTTAAAAATAAGTAGATAGACTCTGAAGATATTTTTTTACCTTTTAGGGATTTCCTTATATTCTATCAAATTTGGAAAGAGGTCAAGGTTTAAATGAGGAAAATACATTGCTTCAGCGTACATCTTTTGAAAGCTTTTATCCACTGCAATTTCAACATATTGAATTTTCTTTAATAATGTTTGTGTTTTATATCTCAAATCCTTATTTAGTAAACAGTGTTGTGCCCCTATTCCAGCGGCATTTCCTATCTGAAAAATTTTTTCATCATGAATATCTGGAATCATACCTATAAATTTTGCATTAGATGCATTAATATAATTCCCAAAAGCTCCTGCCAAAAAGACTTGTTCAATTTTTAGATTACTCTTTAAATTATTTAGAATAATCTGTGATCCAGCATAAAACGCTGCTTTTGCCATTTGGATTTGTCTAATATCGTTTTGACTAATTGTTATATCTTTATCTAACGATGTTTCCTTGCTTTTGGCAATAATAAATTCTATATTTTTATCTTTTTTAATAAATCTTTCATTATTAGTAATTTCTTGATTGAAATTGCCACTTCTTGTAATAATTTTAGATTTCAACATTTCTGCTATTACATCAACTAATCCAGAACCACAAATACCTACTGGTTTCTTATTTTTGATTGTAGTGTAAGACACATCAAAATTCTCAGGATCAATTTTAATTTTATCCATAGCACCTGCTGCTGCTCTCATTCCATCCCTAATATGAGCTCCCTCTAGAGCAGAACCTGCAGCACACGAGCCTACTGCTAGAATTTTACGGTTTCCTACAATGATTTCACCATTAGTACCGATATCAATCGTTAAAGTTAGCTCTTTTTCATCAAAGATACGTGATGAGAGAATTACACCCATAGTATCAGCTCCAACAAAACCAGCTATTAAAGGCAATGTATACACATTTCCATTTTTTAGGATGTTAAGATTTAGATCTTTGGCTTTAATATTTAAATTTCTTTGAATAACAGGGATAAATGGACTTAATCCTATATTAACAGGATTTAACCCTAAAAAGATATGATGCATAACAGAATTTCCCACAATAGTAGCTTCATAAATCTGAGAAGGTTTAATATTTGCTTTATTGCATAAGTTTGCTATTATTCCATTCAAATCATTTAGTACAGCAGAATTTAATTTCTGAAGATTAATTTCATTGTCTTTTATATATGTCAATCGTGTTATTAAATCCTCTCCATAGGCAGTTTGGCTATTTAATTTTGAATCAACAGCATAAGTTTTACCGTTATTCAGATTTATTAGATAACCAACGATTGTAGTTGTCCCTATATCAAAAGCAATTCCAAAATTCTCTTCAAGAGTATTACCAGGTTCACAAGCAATAATATTAGTGTTATTCCATAAAACTAAAGTAATCTTATGCTGGTTTTCTCTTAGGAGAGTCGGAATTTCATTTAAAACATTAAAATCAACATAAAGCTTATTAATTTTCTTCAAATCTCGATCTTTAAAAATAGCGGATTCAATCCTTTCAAAATCAGCATAGGGTTCCTCTAATAATGGTTTTTTTACGTCAATGAAAATCTTATGGATAGATGGTTGAATTTCAATCCCTTTACTTATTCCTGAGACTAGAATGTTAAAATCTTCAAGTAATAATTCATTAGGTAAAAATACTCGAAATTGTGGAGATTTAAGCGTTTCAAGATGATTAATATATTTCATTTCAATTTTTGTTTGGCAAGCTAAACGCCATCCGTTTTTAAATTCAAGATCGCTTAAGAACTTTTTTTCAGAAGCAGTTGGAGCAATCAAATACTCATTTCCACGTTGAATTAATACTTTACATTTTCCACATGTTCCTAAACCACCACAAATCGATCTTATTGGTACATTTAATTCTGAAAGAATTTCATAAAGAGAGTAATCATTAGAAAAAAATACTCTTCTGGAAATAGGTTCAAAATCTATACAAATATTCTTATCTTTTAAATCCATTCTTCGTTTCATTAATGAATAATATTTTCTTTTAAAATTTTGATTTCAATCTTCTTGTAAATTCAAAATTATTTATCGTTTTCAATAATTTAGTTAAAATAATTATAACAATATAAAAAGTTTAATTACATATTGTGGTTAAATTAAAGTAAGAAAAATAGTTGTTATTTAAATTTCAAATTATTGATAACTGGAATTGTTTAAATTGAAGAATCCTGAAGATATTGCACAAGAAGCTTTAAAGTTTCTAGAACTTGCTCAAGAGTTTGAAGAAGAAAAAAATTTAGAAGAAGCAATTTCACAATATCAAAAAGCAGCTGATTTTCTCAAACAAAGTGGATTTTTGATGCATCGAATTCAAGAAATTTATGATAGAATTGGTGAATTAAAAGATTTTATTCAAAAAGAAACACTATATCAACGAACTCAAGCAAAAGTCCAAATGGAACAACTGCAAGATCAAGCTTTTACTTTATTAGAAGGAGCAAAAAAGTTGGAATTTGATGGGATTTTAGAAGATGCAATCCAACAATACCTATCCGCTATTAATTTATTAGTTGAAGCAGGTTGGTCTGAAATCCAATTAGAAAATTTAAAATTAAAGATTAATAAACTCGCGAGAGATTTAGAACAACAAAAATCTTTCCAACAATATCAACAAGAACAAGTTGAATTGGAGGAGGTTCCTCAAGTAGTTCCAGATGAGAAACCTCAAGTTGTAGGTATGTTTGGACAAAAAACTAGTGTTGAAAAAGCAGAAGTTATAGATAAGCTCATAGCAAAGAAAAAACATGAAGAGGATGTACAAAGTGAAGCATTTGCTTACATTGAAGCCGCAAAAATGTTTGAAAAAGATAAAAAATTCGATAACGCAATAATGAATTATGAAAGAGCTGTGGAATTATTGAATTCTATTGGTTGGAAAGTTCAAACCCAAAAAATTCAAATAATAATTGAAAAACTCAAGAAAGATAAAACAGAGTTTGAATCTTTCCAAGTAGAGAAACCTTTGCCTTTAACAAGTGATATTGAAGAACAGAAAGTTGCTTTAGAAAAAAAGGCAGAATTGAAAAAGGAAAAATTAATAGAATTTGAAAAAAAGAAGAACCTTGAAGTAGAAATTCAACTTAAAGCATTTAATCTAATAGATATTGGTAATAGACTTGAAAGAGAAAAAAAATATGATCAAGCAATTGATATATTAAATCAAGCAGTTCAACTTCTTAGGTCGATAGAGTGGGACTCATATATCCAACCAATTGCAAATTTAATAGAAAATATAAAAGATAAGCAAATGGCGCACCAAATATCTGATGAATTAAAAGAAAGAAGAGAAAGAGATTTAAATGTGCTTCAAGATTCAATTTATAAAAAACAGAAAGCCCAAATTATCGAATCAGCAAAAGAATTAGAGAAAAAGAGAACTGAGTATGAAGAAAAAAGAAAAGATGAGATAAAGAAAGAGGAAGATCTCTTCAAAGTATTAGATAGAGCAGATGAGATTTTAAAAGGAAAAAATTTTGATAGCGCTATCAATGAATATAATAAAGCTTTATTAATACTCGCAGATCTAGGTTCTGGTTGGGAATCTTATACATCTATGATAAAAAATACAATCTCTAATGTAGAAAAGCTAAAACACTCACAACTTACAAAAGAGTATGATGAACAAAAGAAATTAGAGAAAAGAAGACGGGAAGAATTAGATTTTCAGAAGCAAGCAGCGATTTTAATAAAGAAAGAACGGGATCATTTAAAAAGTAAAGAAATTATTATTAAAGATCGTGAAGAAGAACTCAAAATTTTTGAACATCGTAAAGATATCGCTTTTGAATTCTTAGACTCTGCTATAGATTTCTTAAGAAAAGGTGATTATGATGGTGCAATTCTAAATTATCAAAATGCTGCTAACATATTTGCTGAGATTCAATGGATAGATGAAATTCCTTTAATTGAAGATTCAATAAGAGAAGTTGAAGAACTAGAAAGAAGAAAGAATATTCTGAAGCAAAAGAAAATAAAAGACTCTATTGAAAGACAAAAGAGAGAGGATGAGTTTCAAAAACAGATTGTAAAATATTTACACCAAGAACGCGAAAAAATCAAGAAAAAGAAAGTTGAGTTGATAGAACGTGAGAAAGAATCAAAATATCGTGAGGAAAGAAGAAAAGTAGGTTTTAAATTACTTGAAGAAGCACAATCTAATGTAAAAGATGGAAATTTTGATAAAGCTATTGAAATACTTCAATATTGTGTAAATTTTTTTGCTGATATTCAATGGCAGAATGAAATAAACCTTATACAAAATGCTATAGTAGAGATTGAGAATAGAAAGAAAGAAGCTGAAATACAAAAACAGATAAAATTTCAAACAGAATTAGAGAGAGAAAAACAAGATAGAGCGTTTCAAGAACGTATAAAGAAAGAAATGAAAGTTCAACATGAAAAATTAAAACAAGGAGAAATATCTTTCAGAGAAAAAGAAAAAGAATTAGCTTACCGTGAAAAAAAGAAGGAAGAAGCTTTTAGATTATTAGATAGGGCCCAAGAAATTATTTCACAAGGAAAATACGATGATGCAATTCAAATTTATCACAATATAGCCAATATTTTCGCTCAAATTCAATGGACCGATGAAATCCCTATAATCCAAGAAACCATCCAAAGCGTTGAGGATAAAAAAAGAGAGAATGAATTAAATAAACAAAGACTCTTAAAAAGTGCAATTAGAAAGGAAACTGAAGAAAGAGCATTTATTGAGCGCATAAAATACCAAACTGAGAGAGAAAAAGCGGAACTCTTGAAACAAAAGGAATTATTTGAAAAACAGAAGCAACTTTCTGCTCAAAACTTAGCTAAACAGCAAAAAGCATTTAGTCTCATAGAAAATGGAGATAAACTTTTTGAAGAAGAACATTTCAATGAAGCAATTGGTAATTATCATAATGCTATAGATCTTTTAAAAAGTATTGGCTGGGGGGAAGAATTTTTAATAGTTTTATATGAAACTATTCAAGCAATTGAAATTAGAGAAAGAGAGAGAGAAAAAGAAAAGCAGAAAGAATTTGAGCTCTCATTAAAACGTCAAAAGGAGGATGAATTATTTCAGAAGAAAATTAGTGAATATATGCTTAAAGAACAAAAAAAGTTAAAAACAAAAAAAATTGAGATCCAAAGAAGGGATGATTTAGAAGAATTAGTGGAGAAACGTAAATCAGAAGCTTTTATGTTAATAAATGATGCTCAGACTCTTTTCATCCAAGGAGATTATGAACAGTCAATTGAAAAATATTATCAAGCAGAATTGATATTAAACGAAATTAATTTTCCAACAGGAGTAATAAGAGAAATGGTTTCAAAAATTCAAGAGAAAAAGAGAGATGAAGATATAAAACGACTCAAAGAACTCGAATTAAGATTAATAAGAGAACAGGAAGATTTGTTCTTTCAGAAACAAATTCTAGAGAAAATTGAATTTGAAGAGCGAAAAATGAGAGAAAAGCAAGAGAAGTTAAAGAAACAAAATGAATTAAGAGCCTTTCAAGAACAAAAACAAGAACAGACATTTAACAAGTTGGAAACTGCCCAAAAGCATGTTGATCAAGGTAATTTTGATGAAGCAATCAGGTTGTATCGTGAAGCTGCAGAAATTTTTAAAGAAATTCAATGGGATGAAGAAATAGGTATAATTCAAAATGCGATTATAGCAGTTGAGGATAAAAAACGAGAAAATGAATTAAGAAAACAACGAGAATTACAATTAGCTCTAGAAAAAGAAAAACAGGAGAAAGTAATTCAAGAAAAACTTATTAGAGAAATGAGAACACAGCGTGAAGAGCTAAAGAAAAAAGAAATTACTCTTAGGGAGAAAGAAAAAGAACTTACTTATAGAGAAAAAAAGAAGGATGAAGCCTTTAATTTACTAGAAAAGGCTCAAGAGTTTTTTTCACAAGGAAAATTTGATGAAGCCATTGAATTCTATCGTAATGTTACAAACATTTTTGCACAGATTCAATGGAGAGATGAAATTCCAATCATTAACAAAGCAATACAAGATATCGAAGAGAAGAAGAGAGAACAAATAATACTAAAACAAAAATCTGTCAGCGATGCAATAGAAAGAGAAAAAGCTGATTTTGCTTTTATGGAAAAGGTAAGGTTTTTGAGGGAAAGAGAAAAAATAAGGGCATTAGAGGAAAAAGAGATAATTAATAAAAAAGAATTATTTACTTCTCGAAATTTAGCAAAAGAGCAAGAAGCATTCACATTAATTAATGATGGATATTATTTACTTCATCAAAAGAACTATGATAACGCATTGAAAAATTATCAAAATGCGATAAATATTTTAACTGAAGTTGGATGGACTAGTGATTATTTAAAATTGTTACAAGATACTATAAAAACAATTGAAAATAGAAAAGAAGAGATAGAAAATGGGAAACGACTCGAAATTGAATTATTAGAGAAACGGGAAAAAGAAGAAGAACAATTCCAGAATAAAATCACTAATTATATACAAAGAGAACAAAAAAGATTAATAGTGAAAAATATTGAAATCCAAAAACAGAAAAAGATAAGGGAATTATTGGAAAAACGTAAGATAGAAGCGTTTGATACTTTAGAAGCTGCTGAAAATTCTTTTAATCAAAAACAATACGAACAAGCAATTGAGAAGTATCACCAAGCTGAACTAGTATTAAATGAAATTGGTTTTCCAACTAATTCAGTTGAAGAAATGATTCAAAAAGTTCAGGAAAGAATCAAGGAAGATTTATTAGAAAAACAAAAGAAATTAGAATTAAATCTTCAATATATTAAAGATGAATTTAATTTCCAAAAAAAGATTGCAGAGAGTGTAAAAATAAATGAAATTAAAATGAAATTAAAACAATTAAAAGCTGAAAAAACAAAGCAACTTCAAGATTATAAAGAAAGAAGGAAAGAAGAGGCCTTTAATTTTCTTGAAGAAGCAGAAGGTTATACGAAACAATTGCAATATGATAAAGCACTTGAATACTATCATGCAGCAGAGTTAATGTTGAATGAAATTGCATTTCCAACTGATTCTATAAGAGAATTAATTTTTAAAGTTCAAGAGAAAAAAAGAGAATATGAATTGCAAAAACAAAAAGAATTAGAACTAAATATGCAAAAAGAGCGAGAAGAGTGGAAATTTCAACAGAAGATAGCAGAAAATTTAATTGCAGAACAAGAACGATTAAAAACAAAAGAATTGAAGATTTTAAAAATGGAGCAACTCAAATCAAGATTAGAAGAGAAAAAAGAACAAGCATTCAAGATTTTAGAGGAGGGAGAAAATTATCTAAAGGACCATAATTATGATCAAGCTATTGTTTGTTACAGAAAGGCTGGTGTAATATTAAATGAAATACTATTTCCAACTGATTTAATTAATAATATGATATTTAAAATTAGGAAACTAAAGAAACAAAAAGAGGAATTAACAAATCTACAAATTCAAAAGGATATAGAAAAGTTAGAAGAGGATAGAGCTTTATCAGAACTTATTGAAGAAAGAAAAAGACAAGAAAGGGAGAAAAAGGAAGCTCAGAGATTAGCTCTAGAAGAACGAGAGAGAATGATACAAGAACAAAGAACTGTAAGAGAATCAGCATATTCTCTATTAGAAGAAGCTGGAATGTATTTGAAATATCGAGTTCCTAATTATAATAAAGCAATTTCATTATATATTCAAGCAAGACATCTTTTAGCACAAAATATCGGTTGGGAGCCTGAATTGAAAAACTTAGATGCTTTAATCAAGGATTTACAGCAAGAACAGATGAATTTTCTTGAAAAGAAAAGATTAGAGGAGCAATCTCGTTTACAAAGACAAAATGAATATGCTATATTTCAAGAGGAAGTAAGAAGAAGGCGTTTAGAACAAGAAAAATTGAAACGAGAAAAAGAAATGCAATATAGAAATCTAATTATTAGAAGGCAGCAAGCGGAAAAAATACGAGATGATGGATTAAAACTTATTGATGAAGGAAAAAAATGGTCAAGATATCATGATTTTGAAAAAGCTTACGAAAAATTTAACTCCGCAATCTCAAAATTCAAAGAAATCGGATGGGATGAAGAAATAAAATATATTGAAACCGAAATAAAAAATACAAAAAAGCTTGAAGAGAAAGTGATTAAAGAAGAAACAAGGATCCAAATGATTCAAGTGCAATTAGAAAAACAGAGAGATTTAGAAATAAAACGCAAAAAAGAAGAAGAAACAGAATTAAAAGAGACTATTGGGGAAGTTAGTAAATTAGCAGATAATTTAATAAATCTTATTGAAGAAAAAAGACATGAACAAAAGTTAGTTGAATTGGAACAAAAAAAGAAAGATAAAGCTCAAGCTAAAGAATTTCGCAAGGAAATGACGAATTTAATAAAAGTTAAACATGAATTATTTGATGAAATAACAAGAAAGGAAGAAGAGAAAAGAATCTTTGAAGAAAAAATGGAAAAAGCCAAAGAAAGAGAAAAGGTTAACAGTCTTAAAAAAATGATTAAAGACACAGCTGAAAAGAAAAAGAAGTGAAATTTTATTACTCATTTTATTATGCTTAAAAGTAAATAGAATTAATTGTACATACCCTTTATAAGTAAGAAAACAACTAAAAGAGTTTATATTTTGATTTTAAGATAATAATATTATAATCATAAAAAATCGGATTTTTTTAAAAATGACAGAAAAAACAGAGGATATTGTTAAGTCGCGAATGTATGCCCGTCAACAGTTAATAGATGGTTGGGATCAAGATATCATTAATAAGGGATGCATAATGATCATCGGAGTAGGCGCGTTAAGAAGATTATAAGAATTAATTTTCGCGAATGGCTGTGAAATCGCTAAAGATTTCGCTCTGATGGGAATTGGTAAACTGATCCTTGTTGATTTAGACACTATTGAAACTTCTAATTTATCTCGACAAATGCTCTTCAAACCTGGTGATGAGGGGCGTCCTAAAGCAGAGGTTGCTGCGGAAAGGTTGAATGAAATGAATCCTTATCTAAAGGTTGATTATTATTTTGAGAAGCTTCAGAAATTACCTATGCCTATATATGAAGAAGCAGATGTAGTAATTGCTGCATTAGATAATTTTAATGCTAGATTAGACTTAAATAAAATATGTCTCCGCTTAAAAAAACCATTAGTAGAGGGAGGGACTGTAGGATTTGAGGGTCATGTACAGATTATAATTCCCGAGGATTCTGGACTGCAATATAAAGATAAGGAACGAGAAATTGAGAATTTAGTTGAGGCTAGACTTTGGGAAATTACAGACATAGAATACCCTGAGTATTTCGAAGCACAGAGAAGGATTGAAGAATTGGAAGAAAAGATTGAAAAGATTAAAGCAGAAAAAATAACACCTTTAATCCAAAGATTTCGAAAAGAAATAGAAATGGTTTTTGATTGGAAATATGCTCCGGAATTATTAAACCAAACTCCTTGCTATCGATGTTTAGTTCCAATACCTCCTGCTGATGATCAGCTCGTCGCAGCATGCACTCTGAAAGGTTTGCCGCGTAATAGAAATCATTGCGTCATAAAAGCGGAGGTAGATTTTGAAAAGAAATATGGATATAAACCAGATCTTAATTTAAATGATGATGTACTTAAACTCAAAGAATTAGCGCAAGAAGAATTAGAAAAATTAAGAGAGCGTGTCTTCAAAGAAAATATTCCTACAGAAAAGAGGGAAAATTTGACAGAAGAAGAAATTAAAGAGTGGAAACACAACATTAAAGAAACTTTTGGACCAGATTATAAATTTGAAGAAATGGAAAATATACTCGGAAATAAAATTGCTGCTATACAAACAGTCAGCTCTGTTATTGCCAGTATCCAGTCTCAAGAAGCTTTAAAATTCTTATTTAGAGTAAATGGTAGGAATATTGGTGCTCCAATGGATCCTCCATATGTTAATTATAATGGGATATATGGACAGTTCGATCATCTAAATATAAGAAAAAGAGAGGATTGCCTTGCTTGTGGAAAAATTGAAGGTGAAGAAAACGTACAAATTGTCGTACCGTTCGATGCAGATGTGGGTTATATTTTTGAAGCAATGAAAATAACTGGTTATGAACTAGATCCCGAATTGTGGATGATAACAAATCCCATGACTAAAGAAATCTATTGGAATCCATATATGCCCTCAATGAAAGATCCTGATATCAAGTTAACTTCATTAAAAATACAAAATAATGAAATTATTAGTTTAACTCCTTTAGGACAAGCTTTAACAGAGTCAGAAATAAAAAAATATAATGTTATAATCACTTTTATGTGAGATATAATATTTATTATTTAGGAGAGGTGTCCAAAATTCCAAAAAAAATTAAAAAAGATGAACCCATGAGCAAAACACATTTCAATTTTATGGTAAAACATTTTGAAAAACGTGATAATAAATATCCACCTCCTAAAAAAATCGAAAAAACAAATATAAAAGAAGGTAGTTTTGTATTAGATTATGGTTGTGGTCCAGGTAGTTATTCAATTGCAGCGGCGAAGGTTGTTGGTAACAATGGGAAAGTATATGCTGCTGATATCCATCCTTTAGCAATCAAAGAAGTTGAAAAAAGAGCAAAAGAAAAAGAAATTAAAAACATCAAAACAATATTAACTGATTGTGATACAAAATTAGAAGATAACACAATTGATGTTGTTTTATTATTAGATATTTATCATGATCTGTCAGATCCGGAGAGTATATTAAAAGAATTGCATCGTGTGTTAAAAAAAGAAGGGTGGCTTTCAGTAGATGATCATCATTTTAAAGATGATGAAATAATAAGTAAAATAACAGGTGTAGGTTTATTTAAATTTATTGAAAAGAAGGAAGAAGTTTTTAATTTTATAAAAGTATAATGATGCTTAAAAAAAGAGTTTTAATTTCTGCTAATTTTTCTTATTTTCTCCTTTATATATTCTATTAAATCATCTATAATATAAGCATCAATGCCCGCATTCTTCCCTGTCGAAATGTCTTTTTCTAAATCTCCAAAAAAAATCATTTCTCGTTTAGTTACATGGTAATGATTTTTAATTTTTAAAATTCCATCTGGAGCTGGTTTCCATCTCCTCACATCTTCCCTGCCTATTATAAAATCTATTTTATCAGTTATGTTTGCGAGCTCTAAAGCTCTTATTATAGTACTTCTAGTATTAAGAGATAAAATAGCAAACTTTACTTCTTTTTTAGCACCAAATAACTCACAATTATTTATAAAAAAAATTGTCTCTTCGATAAGTTGAGTATCTTTGATGTTTTTAAGTTCGTATTCACGAATAACATCAAAAAAATCTTTTAAAACATCATCATCGTTTTTTTGGACAATCTCATCAAGGCAAGCTGAAATCCTTATGAAATCGCAATCTTCGTTATAATGTTCTCTATATTTCTCAGCTAATGTATCTTTTAAAGACATCCAATCTGCTGTTAAATTAACAATTGTTCCATCTAAGTCGAAAATTATGATTTTTTTGTTTTTAAATGAAATACTCATATCAATATTAAAGATATATCTTAATTTCTTTGACCTAATTTAATTAGAATTTCAATAATAAAAATAGAAGATAAAAATTAATTAAAATGTTTTAATCCATGGCGTATTTCTTAGTCCAAGCCGCTGCTTTTGCTTCGAATTTTTTCTGAGCTCTAAAATATTGCTCTCCCGCCTCATGATTTAATGGATCTCCTGGATTAAAGAAGGGAGGTTCAACATGCATCATGCCTTTTAATGCTTCTATAATATTTGTGAGTGTTTTACTTGGTGTCCAACCAGAAGCTCCTGTACTGGCATCTACTTTTCCTACTAAATCTGGATTAATTAAATCTAAGCAGATATTTAATTTTCCTGGTGGAATAGAGGAATCAATATTAGGATGCCACATTAAAGTAACTGCGTATGCATAAGGAGGAGCGAATGGGTAGTTCTCAGGAAATTTGATTTCAAATACGAACTTACCGTCTGAATAAGGAGTTCCTTTTTTTCCTATAATAGTAAGCCTTAAATGATCAATACTTCTACCCCAAGGTTCTAAAATAACGAGTGGATCGTTTTTATATGCCTCGATTGCTTCAGTATAGTCTGTCTCTTCTCTGATGATAATCACCAATCATTTAATTTTGCTTTTAAATTACAACTCTTATATTAGTTTAATTTTATAAAATAATTGATTAATTTATTAAAAATTTTTCACATCAAAAGTATTTTGCGATTTTTAGTTGGAAAAATTTTAAGTTAATATTCGTATAAAATAAATATATTTGAAGTTTTCTTATACAAAAAAGAAAAATTATTATCATTTTTAAATCAAATATAGTTAGAAATAAAAGAACATAATTAGACGCTCAATTATTTTAATTTTGAACCACAATGTATACAAAAATTATATCCTAGCTTTAACTCATTTTGACAGTAAGGACATTTAAGAAATTGTGGTACGACGATTATTTCTTCTCTTCCAATTGTAGCACTCCTTGTACTTTTTTTTCTCCTAACTATACTTATTATAATTACTTCTAGAACAACGATTCCAATAGATATGATGATTAAAACTATGAAAAAATTAATAGTAAGTGGTGGAGGTGGATTAGGATTTTTATTGATTGTAACTTCTGAATAGCTCTCTTGACCAAATATATCATTGATATAAAACCGTATAATTACTGATTCAAATCCAAATTTATCCCATTCATTTTGGTCTATAGTTCCCGAGAGCCCATTAAATATGATTTTTGTTATTCCATTATCCATTGTGTACCACGTAGTATCTAGAATCGGAGTCGATATTGAAATACTAAAATCTGGGGCACTTAGCCCGAAATTATCACCATTGTGTGGATAATTAATTAGGATCTGGGGGGCTGGTATATCAATAGTAAAGTAGCGAACTGGTGATTCAAATATAAAACCTGAGGAATTTCTCCCATATAATCTAATATTATGAAATCCATTACCAGATAACGGAATTACAGTGTTTCCTATAATTGTTTTATTAAGCTGTCCGTCTAATGAATATCCTATCCATTCTAGGCTTGTTCTATTTCTATAACCTATTAACAATCCTTCGTTTAGATTATCTCCAACATTATAATCATCATCCCAATCATAGCTAAAAGCATCTAACCATGCTCCGTAGTCCGGATGACACCCTGAATAATGAGATCTTAACCTAAAACCTCTTATATAAGATGGTGAACCATCAAATGGTAAGGAATAACCTGCTCCATATAAAATTCCATCAAGATAAATTTGATAACCTTGTGAAACATCAAAATCAATTCTGAAATGGTACCATGTATTTGCTGAAAAAACTCCGCTGGCTATTAAGACTCTACTTGGATATGGACCTCGGTACAAATTCCCATTTTCAATAAGAAAATATGCGGATCCCACATCTCCTACTAAATATATTATCGTTCCATCCGTTCCAGAGGCGGTATCTTTATATAACCAATATTCCACGGTCCCTTCAGTAAGATTTTCTTCGAATGACTTCTCGATGAGTACTCTAGTTGTTCCTCCATTTTTTCGCACTTCCACGATCTTATTATGTCCATTTAATGAAGCATCAACTTCTACAAAGCCACATCCGCTAGGTTCAGTGGTACTCCACCCTTTTGGATTATCTCCAACATTGTCATTTTCAAATCCATAACTAGCTGGATAATACCCACTCATTGGTTCTGTATAGGTTTTATTTTCTGGAGTAATAATAGTGATTGGAGGATATTTAATAGTAAAGTATCTCATATCAGATTCAAATATCTCTCCTAAGGAATTGTTTCCAAATACTTGAATATTATGAAGTCCTTCATTAGGCATGGTAATAGTTGTGTTTCCTATAATTGTTTTATTAAACTGTCCGTCTAATGAATATCCTATCCAATCTAGATTTGTAGTACTCGTATAACTAAGTAATAATCCTTCATGTTTATTATCTCCAACATTATAATCATCATCCCAATCATAGTTAAAAGCATCTAACCATGCTCCGTAGTTTGAATGACATCCTGACCAATGAGATCTTAGCCTAAAACCTCTTATATAGGATGGTGAGCCATCAAATGGCAAAGAATAACCAGCTCCATATAAAATTCCATCAAGATAAATTTGATAACCTTGTGAAATATTAAAATCAATTCTGAAATGGTACCATGTATTTGCTGAAAAAACTCCGTTGGCTATTAAGACTCTACTTGGATATGGACCTCGGTACAAATTCCCGTTTTCAATAAGATAATAAGCAGAGTCCACATCTCCTAACAAATACATTATTGTACCATCCGTGCCAGAGGCAGTGTCTTTATATAACCAATATTCCACGGTCCCTTCAGTAAGATTTTCTTCGAATGACTTCTCGATGAGTACTCTAGTTGTTCCTCCATTTTTTCGCACTTCCACGATCTTATTATGTCCATTTAATGAAGCATCAACTTCTACAAAGCCACATCCGCTAGGTTCAGTGGTACTCCACCCTTTTGGATTATCTCCAACATTGTCATTTTCAAATCCATAACTAGCTGGATAATACCCACTCATTGGTTCTGTATAGGTTTTATTTTCTGGAGTAATTATAGTGATTGGAGAATTACTCAACTTAAGAATTTCATCCATAATTTTTTCACCATTGTCATTAAACATATTAATTTGAGAGTTTCTGCATAAAATAAGACTCAATGATATTATGGATAAAGTAAAAAATACCAAAAGTAAAGTTACAAATACACATTTCTTACATTGTAAGGTTATGAATTTCAAATTACTATGAAATTATGTTTGGTTTTAGCCATTATGAATATATTAAATATGATCATTTTCTGGTATAAAATAATTATGCTCGTTATTAGGAATATTTTTGGTATTTTAAATATAAGCTATCTAAAAAACGTAAAAAATATATAAATTCTATTATTAATTAATTTAAAAAACAACCCCTCCCTAACTCAGTGGTCAGAGTGCTCGGCTGTAGATAATATCGCGTACTAAAGCATAGAGCTAATGAAGTCACGTCAGCCGTAACCGAGCGGTCCCCGGCTCGAAATATGGATCTGAATCGAATCCATCTAGATTCCGGGGGGAGGGACCATTTTAATCTAATTATAAAATAATACCAAGATAATAAAAAAATTAAATTTTAGAGATTTTTCCCTTTTTTTTTAAAGATATAGTGGCTAGATAAACAAGTGAAAAAAGGCAAATGATTAATATGGTACTTATTTCATAGCCAGGAATTAAATCCATATCTAACTGTACCAACACCTCTATATAAGCTGGAGAATTTAGAGATAATTGGACTATCACATCACTAAAATATTCCAATCTTACTTTAGCAGGAATAATGCCAAATGACATATTAAAGGATGTTGTACTATTTATCCATACATATTCATCATGGATTATATACCCATCAGAATTGTAGACTCTAAGCGTGACTTGCTGAGAATATGCGTAAGTATTTATCGCTTCATTCTGGTCTTCAATTACAATAGTTAAAATGTATTCATAATCATCAAAATTGCAGGTAGAAAATCTATACTTTGGCAGATAATCATTATCAAACCAGGGAAAAAAGAACCAATCTAAAGATGCATTTATTACGTTTTCAAGAACAATTTGTAAATCAGACAACATAGCAATTTTGAATTTATATTGTTCAAAAAAGGTTTTTAATCCCAAAATAAAATTATCTTCTCCTAAAGTTCGATAAATTTTCTCAAATATTAATGGAGACTTATAATAAGAGATGAAGACCCAATCTAAATCATTTTCAATGAGATCATAGGCTGATTGATTTATCTTCGAAGGGAGATGATCTGTTGCATAATAATACCTAACCCTACTATAATATGCTGTAGATTGAAAATAAGTCCAATCGTGATAATAATGTCTAGCATAATAATCCGTAGACCAGCAAGTTAGTCCCTCATCTAAAAATCCCCAATCAATTTCATCAAAACCAACTAAATTATACCACCATTGGTGAGCAATTTCATGTACTATCACTTTTTCTAAATATCCCTTTTTGTATGATGTTGGTAAGGGATTACCATAATAATCTGTTAATCGATCAATACCTTCTGAAATATAAACTTGCGCGGGATATTCCATACCCCCATAGGAAGCATATTCTTCAACAATATTGAGACTAGAATATGGATAAATACCAAATTTATCATTAAAGAGATTGAATGCTTTAATTGCAGAAATTAGCCCATCATTATCCCAGAGAAAACTAGATTTTGGAAGGTAATAAGTTGATATATTAACTCCATTAATTATAGTGGATTGCATAATATACCATTTTGATGCTGCAAATGTGACTTCTCTAACTGGAAATTCAGGTTTAAAATGATAAACAGTAGTAGTTCCCTTATTTATCTCTTCAATCAAGTCTCCAGTTGCAGTTATCACCATTCCGTTTGGCGCTTCAATTTCAAGATCATAATATGCCATATCATGATAAAATGGATCACATTTACTTAAATAAGGATCTGTATTCCACTCATCATATATATCGTAAACACAGGGCATTGGATAAAAGCTAGTAAATTTATAGATTCGAGATTGGGTGCTATCTGAACCATGAGAATTTGCTCGATCATATCCCCCATCTGGGATAACAGAATAGAATTCAATAACAAAAAAAGCTCTTTGGCTAGGTTCTATTGTTAGATTATTCACCCATAAAAGTTGAGCTGCTTCATCTATAGTGAAATTTAGGGCTTTTTTAGGCTCACTTAAGGTAGTGACATTCAAAATCTCAATAAAACCCATTCTACTTTGGTATTGCATACCTGATAAAAAGAGATGAAATGGAATTCGTGTAAAATTAACAAGATCATTATTATAATAATTTATACTCAAATTTCCCTTAACACTTGAAGTATATTCATCAAAAAAAACTGAAAGATTATAACGAGAGAATTCTAGACCATTAGATGAAATTTGGGGGATTTTGTTATATTCATTTTTAGTATTTTTTGGTTCATTAAGTAATTCAACCGAAGTTTTTGGATTTTGGTCAATATAAAAAGAGTCATTACAACAAAGATAAACGAAGAATAATATTATAATCAAGTAAAATTTGGATTTGATATCAAACACCTAAACTATTAAAATCAAATTAATTTACTTTTGATTTTTTTATATTTAAAGTTTAATTTCATTCATTTATTCTGTTTAATTATTCTAACAATTCAAATTTATAGGATCTGTGTAAATTGTTTATCTATTTTGGATTAGAGTTAGTTATAATCAATCTGAAATTTCAAAATCTGTCTTAACCAACATAAACTTCTTATTTAGAACCTCATTATTTTAATTAAAAAAAAGGATAAATAAACTGGAGAATAAATTAGTAGCAGCAACAGAACAATAAGGAAGACAAAGGAGAGAAAAGATTTATGAGTAAAAATGGACCTGATCTCGATCAATATGAATTAGAAAAAATTCGTATGAGAAAAATGAAGGCAATGATGGAGGCTAAAAAGAGAAAAGAAACAGATCAAGAAAGAATTGTATCTATTGCTGAGAAAATTGATTTTGTCCTGAAAGTTGTATTATCTCCAGAAGCATATAGTTATTTAAGTAATATAAAGAATAATGAACCCTATGTATACCAATCTATTTATAATGAGCTTATAAGTCCTGATGTTATACAGAATATAGATTATTTATTAGCAATAATCAGGAGTAGAGGGGGTGTTCCAAGGAAAATACCCCTTGATGTAATTATTTATTTAGAACGGAAAGCTAAAGGAATACGAAGCAAGATACAAGTTAAACGAGGAGATGATATTATGGATTTGAGTTCTTTTCTGACAAAAGATTAATTGAAAAATTAAAGAAAATTCCTTTTAATAAAAAGAAAAATTTACTGTTCTCTTCCAGAAATTATTGCTACTACTTCCCATTCATTATTGGGAAGAGAATTCGCAGAAATATCAAAAAATTGGAACGCAAATGGTCTCCCAAATATTTGCTC
>JBHLPN010000012.1:26307-28419 GCA_048939445.1 Promethearchaeota archaeon
CTCTCTTTTTTTAAATAATTGAGTAATAAGTTCTTAAGTGGTTTAAACTCAGATTCTCGACCAACACGAGTTATAAATTTCCGAAAGTTAACACTCATTCTCAATAAAGGGAAAACAATTTTATTTGAACTATTTTATATATAGTCAATTTTATTTTTTCTTATGATATTTTGATAATATAAGTTCTTTTATTTATTACTACTCTTTTTTTAAATTTATCAATTATTAACTAGAACAATAAAAGAGAAATGTAATTATTTGCATTTATAAGGTAAAAAGCAATTTTATTTTTAATTACGATTATGGTTGATAAAGTAGGGTTAATTTATACAGACGAGTACCAGAAATACAATTTTGGCAAGGATCACCCTTTAAGACCTTTAAGACTGAAGTTGACATATAGTTTAATGGAAAAATTGAAACTTTTAGAGCATCCAAGACTTACAATTATGAAACCGAGACTAGCTACACAACAAGAAATTGAAAGTGTTCATTCACATCAGTACGTTGAAATTATAAAAAAATTAAGTGAAAATCCAAAAGATAGCAGTGTAATTCCTTATACTTATGGTATAGGTCCTGGAGATAACCCTATTTTTAAAGGAATGTATGAGGCATCCGCTTTGATATGCGGAGCTTCTATTATTGCTGCTGAAACAGTCTGGAATGAAGAAGATTTTAAAATTACCTTTAACCCTGCAGGTGGTTTACATCATGCAATGAAAGAAAGAGCCTCAGGATTCTGTATTTTTAATGATATTGGGGTAGCAATTAAACATCTTAAAAAATTAAAAAAAGATATTAGGATTGCTTATTTGGATATTGATTGCCATCACGGAGATGGCGTTCAATGGCTGTTTTATGATGATCCTGATGTTTTAACAATATCTTATCATCAAGATGGAAGATTTCTTTTTCCTGGGACAGGAAGTATTAGTGAAATTGGAGAAGGAGACGGAAAGGGTTTTTCTATTAATTTTCCTTTACTTCCCGGAACTTATAATAAATCATTTATAAATTTATTCAGAAAGACTGCACCAAAATTGCTAGAAACCTATGCTCCAGATATTTTAATAACTCAACTTGGAGTAGATACATACTTTGACGACCCATTAACTCAAATGGGATTTTCTTTATCTGTTTATAGAGACATTGCTCAAACAATAAAAACTGCTGCTCGTGAATATTGTCAAAATAAATGGTTAGCGTTGGGGGGAGGTGGTTATTTAATGACTGTTGTTCCAAGGGCATGGACTATCTTTTTGGCAAGAATGCTTGATGTAGAGTTAAAAAATGAACTACCAGATAGTTGGATAGAAGAAGCGAAAAAATATGCCCCCTATGAAGATACACCTTATTCGCTGTGGGATAGAGGTGAAAAAGTAGAAGTTCAAATGCTATCACATCCAGAAATTGCTAAAAAAATTACAGATTATACCAAATCTCTAATTGAGATCTCAAATGAGAAATATATACCTAATTTAAGTAAAGCTTAAGGTTATCAAATTTAAGTTTAACTTGAAGTGCTCATATAACCTTTAATAAAAATTTATTAATCCTTTAAACCGTTTATTAATATTATTAAAAATGTTAATATTGCTAAAATCCCATGTTGGAACTTATTCTATGTGAATTATAGTGGCTGTAAGTTAGCTTGTCTTTATGATACGAATGTAAAAGAAGTATTAAAAAAAAAAGTAACCCTCTTTCTAAAAAAAGTGAAGAATAAGAGCTACAATAATTGTAGAGTTAAAAATGTAAACTCTAGAAAATGTATCACTGTACAAAAATGTAAACTAGAACAATACAAAAGCAAACCTTTATTAAAATTAATTTTAATCAATTTTAAGGAAAAATACGGCAATCCCATAATACTTTTATCAATTTTAGAGCTGTTAAACGCCCGTAAATTAGATATCGACAAAAATTACGTTTTGAAAAATTTGTCATTTTTTTCGCGTGAAAAAAAGAAAATTATAAATACTAGAATTTGATGAACATTGCATGTATAAAAAAGATCGGATAATCATGATACTAAAATATATTCTTATACCTAATGCCGTTGAATCGGCTAAATACCTCAACCCTTAACCCTGTTATTAGATAAATACG
>JBHLPN010000118.1:0-8651 GCA_048939445.1 Promethearchaeota archaeon
AATCAAAATATTAAGAAATACATTAAAAACATTAAAAATTACAAATGCTGACTCAAAATTCAAGACAGAGAAGGGAATAAAAAATAACGCTGATAATGGAAAATATCTAAAATCCCATAAATAATATGTTTGATTATAAAGATTTTCAATATCATTGAGAAATACATTTCCCGCATTATAAAAAATAATGAAATCATTTTTTTCTTGATAAAATAAAAAAAATAGAATGATTGAAAGTATAAAGTAAAAACTATGAAGTATTAGAGCATACCTAAATATTTTGTTTTCTAATAACTCTTTAGCCCTCTTGATAAATCTAAATTTGAAATTCATTGAATAAGTAACAAATTTTATTTTAGTTTTAAATTCTTTAATTAAATTACAAAAATTAAATTTTTTAATATTTAATATCAAGAGATAAAGTATGTCTGTTCTCACTAGAAAGTTTGAAAGGATAACATTTGGAGTAATAGTCGGTAACCGAGATGTTTTTCCAGATAACCTTGCTAAAGAAGGGAGGTATGAAATTATTGAAGTTTTAAATGATCTAGGATATGATTACATTATTTTAAATGAAGATGATACAAAATTTGGTGTTGTAGAAACTTACCAAGACGCAAAAAAGTGTGCAAATTTATTTAAAATAAATAAAGATAAGATTTTGGGAATATTAGTGATTCTACCAAATTTTGGAGATGAAAAAGGAATTGCTAATACACTAAAGCTATCAAATCTAAATGTTCCTGTTTTAGTTCATGCTTCCTCAGATGAAATTGATAAAATGGATAGAAAACATCGAAGGGATGCATTTTGTGGAAAAATATCTGTTACAAGCGTATTATATCAATACGGTATACCTTTCACATTAACCAAATATCATACATGTCCTATAAAATCTGAAATTTTTAAAGAAGATTTAAAAAGATTTGAAAAAATATGTAGAATAGTAAAAAAGCTTAGAGGTGCTAGATTAGGTCAAATAGGAACAAGACCTAATGCTTTTGAAACCGTTAGATATAGTGAAAAAATATTAGAATTTAACGGGATTAGTATAGAACCGATAGATCTATCAGAGATTTTTGGATATATAAATAAATTAGTTAATGATGATCCAAAAGTATTAGATAAAATTGAATTTATAAAGAATTATACTGCCACTTCAGTAATTCCTGAAGATAGTTTAAACAAATTAGCAAAATTGGCAGTTGTTATTGAAAATTGGATATTAGAAAATGAATTAGATGGATTTGCATTTCAATGTTGGCCGAGTATACAAGATAATTTTGGAATTGTACCGTGTGCCGTCATGAGTATGTTCAGTGAAGGGCTTGTTCCAGCTGCTTGTGAAGTTGATATCTCCGGTTTAATCGGAATGCTAATATTACAAATCGCTTCTGAAAGTCCTTCGGCCATACTAGACTGGAACAACAATTATGGTGTTGATCCTAACAAAATGGTATTATTTCATTGTAGTAATCTGCCTAAATCGTTCTTTCAAGATACAAAAATGACCATTCATCCAATAATCTCAGATCAAAAAGGTGGAGATGTAAGTTTTGGCGCAATTCAAGGGCGTATTATAACTAAACCTTGTACTTTACTCAGAATTGAGACTGATGACATATTTGGAGAAATTAAAGCCATTTTAGCAGAAGGAGTCTATACTCAAGATCCCTTGGATACATTTGGGGGATATGGAGTAGTTGAAATTCCTAATTTACAAGAATTACTAAAATCTCTATGTTTTGGAGGTTTTGCTCATCATGTTGCAGTAACATTGAATATTGTAGGAGATATTGTGTATGAAGCTTTGGCAAAATATTTAGGGTATAACATAGATTTTCACTATAAAGAAATCTGAATTTATTTTTTTCTTTTTATCGAAATTTTTTTTTGAAAAAAACCTGATTCTATAATGGCTTGTTTATCTTCATTAAAATTTGTGAGGATTTCAAAAGGATAGAAGTTTTTTGTAGCATTTTGGTGCTCTAAAATCCTGTTTCTGGTTAAATAAATTGAATACTTTGAAATATCACATCCAATCCATCTCCTCTTCATTTTTTCAGCTACTACCAAAGATGTTCCAGAACCACAGAAAAAATCAGCAATTAAGTCTCCTTCGTTAGAACCTAATTTAATAATTCTCTCAAGTAATTTATGGTGTTTTTGGGTAGGGAAACCAGTCCACTGTTTTGATGCTGGTTGCATACAAGGAATTTTCCAAACATCATCTAATTTTTTGTCAGTGACAATTCTATATCTCACATGACCATTTTCGTCTTTAATATTCTTTAATACCCCATCTTTCATTTCTCTCATCAACTGTTTTATTGGTTTTTTACGAGGAATTCTTAATTCATTAAAAGTATAATTGCTTGATTTAGAATATATTAAGATAGTATCGTGAGCTCTTGGAAGATTCTTCTTTCCAGCTGAATATTTATTGTAATAATACCAAACAATATTATTAACAAACCTATTTTCTCCAAATACTTCATCTAAAATTAATCGGATATAATGATTTGCATGCCAATCGGCATGAACAAAAATTAAACCAGTCTTTGACAATAATTTTTTGAAGGGAATTATTCTTTCATAAAGCATTTGTAAATATGAGTCTAAATCTCTGTTCCAATGATCGTAATATGCAATAGAATCATAATTTCTGTCTTTTTCCTCAATTTTTATTTGATAATTAACTCCTGAAAAAAAAGGTGGATCAATATAGATTAATTCTATTCTATCTTTAAAATTCTTCAATAAAAAGTATAAAACATCAATATTATTACTCCAAAATAGTTTATTTACCCAAGCGTGAGAATTTTTAAATTCAACTAGTTTTTCATTATCTTTAAATGAATAATACTCGAAAACTTTAAAAAAATTAGGAGTATATTTTTTTAGGTCTCCAGGTTTGGAAGTAATATCTTTTTTGTTTTCCCAAATTAATTTAACCATACTAATATTAGAAAGAAGTATTTTTCTAAATCTCTTTATTTTCTAAAAGAGCGTCAAACTCTCTATCACTTAAAAACCCCTTGGTAAGCATAATATCTTTAATACTCTCAATGAGATGGGGTGCTTCTTTTGCATCTCCTATCGTTTCCTCTAGCGAACTCACTTTTAGTTTTAATGCTTTAACTTCATTTTCTTTAGCTTCTTTTTCTTCTCTGAGACTTTCAGTTTCTACGTATTTATCTGAAGTTGATTTTTTTAAATCATTTTTAAGACCTTCGATTTCATTAACCTTTTGTTGAACAGCTTCTTTACCTTCCTCTATCTCTCTTTTTAACATTTCAATTTCTTTAAAGGATACTTTTAATTTTTCTTCTAACTCTGTAATTTTAGATTTGGATTCAGATAATTTGTTTTCAAAATCTAATTTTCCTGATTTCAATTTATTTATTTCAGCTTCAGCATAAAGTTTTTCTTCTTTTGCTCTCTCATAATTTTTTGTCAAAGTAGCAATTTTTTCATCAATACCTTCTAATTTTTTTTCATCTGCGGATAAATTTTCCTTTGTCGTCTTCAGCTCATTTGTAGTTCTTTCCAACTCCTTTTTATTTTGAGACAATTGCTTCTCTAAACTATTTATTTTGGCTCTAAGATCCAATAAAACTTTTCCTTCAACAGATAGCTTCTTATCTGGTTTTTCTTCGGCCTTAGCCCAGTCGATTGAAATTTCACTTTCACCTTATTATAGTTTTTGAAAAATTTAATTTTATATTGCTATATATTTATTCTCTTAAAATTGATTATTTATAAACTTTACATTAAAGTATTTGATAAGGAATAAAATATAATGTTATAAGAATAATTAATTTTTCAATCTTCAATTTCATTTAATAGCGATTCTAGTTCTTTATCTGATAAAAAACCTTTTAATTCCATTATTTTCTTAATTTTTTCAATAATTTCTGTTGCCATTAATGCTTTAGACACTTTAGCTTCAAAATCTTTAAATTTTTTAATTTGTTTATCTGTGTTCTTAATTTCATCCTTTAGTTTTTTTTCTAAAGTATCAATTCTTTCATCTCTGCGATTTATTTCAACTTTAAGATTTTGATTTTCTTTGTCTTTATTTAAGAGCTCTTTTACTTTTTCTAACATCTCTTCTTCTTTATTATGAATTTCTTTATCTCTAGATAAAATTTTTTCTTCCATTTCCGCAGATTTTGCTACATTAATATTTAATTGTTTTTCTAAGTTTGTAATTTTTGCCATAGCTTCAGTGATATTTTGCTCCAGTATTGATTTTGCGGTAGATAATTTAGCGATTTCAATATCTCCATGCAATTTTTCTTCTTTAATTTGATCTAAGGATTTCCTAGCAGAAGATTTTCTTTCTGTAATTTCTGTCAAACTTTTTTCACGCCCTGCTAACTTTTCTTTTGTGATTTTCATTTCACTTGTCGTTTTTTCTAAATTCTCTTGCTCTTCTTTTAATTTTAATTCTAAATTTCTAATTTTAGACCTAAGTTCTAATAACCATGTTCCTTCAACAGTAATTTTTTTATTAGGTTTCATCTCCACCTTAGCCCATTCAAAGCTAATATTTTTTCACCTCTTACATGGCTTTTTATTACAAATTTAAAGTAACAATAATTTTTTATAAAAATTAATTATTTCAGTTTAAAAAAATATTGAATCATTAATATAACATAACCTTTAATTTGATATTTAATGGTACAAATATCAATCGGGACTGCCGGATGGGATTACAAGGATTGGATTGGCCCATTTTACCCAAAAAAGTTAGAAAAATCCCAACATTTAGAATACTTCTCTAGATTCTTCAATTTAGTTGAAATAAATTCAACTTTCTATAATTTGCCATCTGAAGATATGGTATTTAATTGGAATAATCGAGTACCGAAAAATTTTCGATTTATAGTTAAAGTGTGGCAACAAATTACCCATAATTTGGAAGATCCTGAGTTAGATTCTCATATTTTTGAATTTTTTTTTAGATTAAAACTATTGAAAACTAAGATTGTTGGATTTTTAATACAATTTCCTCCCTGGTTTAAATATTCAGAAAGCCATTTAGAGAAATTGACCTTTTTACTTAAAAAAATTCCCTCAGAATATAAATATATCATTGAATTACGTGATAATTCCTGGTTTGATCCTGAAATTCTTTCTAAATTTATAGATGGGAAAAATAAAATACTTGGAACTACTTATATGCCAACTATAATCCCATATTATTTACCAAATCAATCTTATTATTATATCAGGTTGATAGGAGATAGAGAACTTACTTTTTTTAACCGAATTCAAAGAGATCAAAAAGATGCGCTAAACAACCTATATAAAAACGTTCAGAGTATAATAAAGAAACCTAATATATATGAAATCTTCATTATTGTAAATAATCATTTTCAAGGTATGGCTCCCGAATCCGTTAACGATTTAAAAAAGAAATTCGGATTATCTTATCGTAGTTTTAGTAATCAAAAAAGTTTAACTGATTTCATCTCATAATCATTTTTTTTTCAAAAATTGCTCCTTCTTGAATAAGAAAGTTTTAAATATATCTTATTTGACTATATGTTTATGGAAATCATTGATAATTTAAAGAAACTATTTAAGAAAGAGAATTGGAGATTATTTGTACTTGTTATATGGCTCCTAGTTGGTGTAACAATAATACAATTTTTGCCAATAGTAGGAATATTCATTTTTTTACCGTACCTCACGTTTTTAATGTTTCTCTACCTGCTTTCTCTTATTTCTAAAAAGAATGTAATGAAATATCAACCATGGAAAGTAGGTTTATTACTCCTATTATCTTTACCGGTTTTATTATTACTCTCAATTATCCTTATAATATTATTTGCCTTTTCTATAATATCCTACTTTTTCTTTACATCTTGGTTTATACTATACGCATGTTATTTAACGGGAATAGGTATAGATAGAAAATTGCTTAAATATCCAAAATCGAAAACATTTATTCGGACTATAATATTTTTTGGGGGATTGGTAGGATCTTTACTGTTATTATATTTATTTATTATTGGTCCAAATTTATTTGATTTTTCTGCTATCTCAACAGTAGAAGTTCCACTATTCTTAAACCTTGCTTATATCATAGTTGGTGGTGTAGTGGTTGGATTAGCAATTTTTGGTATAATCTTACTATTTAAAAGAATTTTTAATGCATGGTTAGGTACATTTTTTATTCTTGTTGCTGGTTACACTCTATTTTTAGTATTGAGAATATATCTTGGTCTTGATGAAGGATTAAACATTGAAAACATTCCTTCTATCTGGACTACTATTGCTATGTTAGTAGTTGATTTGCTTATTATTCTATACTCTCTAAGTACTCTCATGGGTTCAAACGCAGAATTAATGGCAAAAAGATTTAAACGTATGGGAATTGATACAGCTATAATTTGGTTAATATTTTCAAAGGTAGCCTATGAATTCATTCATCATTTCCCTTATAGTTTATTTGAACAAATAAATGTACCTTGGATCTATGCTTTTTCTGCTTTAAATAACGATATTATTAATCTCGCAAAAAATATTGCAGTTTTAGCATTTTTCATTGTTCTTCTTTTAATAATAGGAATATATGAGATTAGGAAGTATACAAAAACACAGAAAGAGTTGAAAAAAGAAGTTGCTAAAGATGTAAAAGAACTAATATCGCCATTACCTACTATTGAAGTAGCTAGTCGTTTAAGTGAACAAACTAATATGAATGAGGAATTTGATACAGAAGACTTAAAAAAGGGGATCGATAATTGGAATAATACTGAAAGTGAATAAGAATCAATCATGAGAACTTTCTCAAAACTTGCATCAAATACTTTTTTTTATTCTTTAACGTTATCTTCTATCAGAAATTAAAAATTCCTCATAGATTAATAGTTTAATAATTAGTTTTATTAAATACTAATTCAAAAAGTGTCATACTTAATCTAATTAGTGTTTAATATGAGTAATTTTGAAGCTAAATCTGAAGAGATGTTTTTGGAGAAATTTGAAAAATTAGCTTTAAAGATTGAACAGCTAACCGAAGAAATTTCTAGGATGAAAACAAAATTAGATAAGAATTATAAACTTAATCGAACTTTTGGTTTAAAAACGATTAGAAATTCAGAACCATTGGAATTTGCTAGGGATGTAATGGGAATTGGAAGTCCTACTAAGAGATATTTATTATCTTTAAGAGCAATCACAGAAGAATGGAAAGGAAGAAAGAATGATATTTTGATTACGATAAGACAACAAGAAAAAGAAACACATATGGACTTAAAAAGTCTTGGTATTCGAATTCCAATTAGTGACATTAAAAATATTCGTGTTCTTGCAAAACAAATACTCTCCTTATTATATATATCATGTGAATTACGTGGAATTGCTATTAATGAGATTCTCAGGGAAATGATAACCGAGATAAATAACGATGGACACAAAATGGTTCAAGAAATTAAACAGAAAATGGTTTTTTAGGATTTCTTCAGGATAAAATAATTAAATTACATTTTCCGCTGAAAAAAAACCAAAATGTATCTTAAGATTTAATTAAAAATTTCGTGAAACAAGAATTTCACGATCAAAATATAAAATTCGTAAATATGTCATTTTTAGTGTTTTAAAAACCAAAAATAATATATTTTGTTTAAATTAAGGATTAATCATTATAAATTAAATTAATTTAATTTATTGAGGGATTTGAAAATGGAGTATAAAGAAATAATTTTTGAAAAAAAAGATAGGATTGCGCGTATAACAATCAATCGACCTGAACGTTATAATGCATGTAATCTTCGTGCTGTACATGAATTGATAGATGCTTTTGACCAATGTTGGGATGAAAAAATAGGTGTAGTTGTCTTTACTGGAATTGGTGAAAAAGCTTTTTGTACAGGTGGCGATCAGACAACGCGTGAGAAGGGTGGATATGAAGGAGAACTATTACTACCCCTTGAAGTTGGTTGGCAACGAGTGACACTTTTAATCCGTACACTACCTAAACCTGTTATTGCTCGTGTGAATGGTTATGCAATTGGAGGTGGACATGTGTGGCATGTTAATTGTGATCTTAGCATCGCTGCTGAACATGCACAATTGGGTCAAGCAGGACCTCGAGTAGGTTCATTTGATCCTGGATATGGAACTGGAGATTTAATGAGGGCTGTTGGCATAAAACGGGCAAAAGAAATTTGGTATTTATGTCGTCGATATACAGCACAACAAGCTTTACAAATGGGGCTTGTAAACGCAGTTGTTCCATATGAAAAACTAGATGAGGAGGTAGATAAATGGTGTCAGGAATTGTTAGAGAAGAGCCCAACAGCTCTTAAAATGTTGAAATATGCATTTTTAGCTGAAACAGATGGAGTAACAGGTATTACACAATTAGGAGTTGGTGGTTTATCCATGTACTATGGTACTGAGGAAGCAGTTGAAGGAAAGAATGCTTTTCTTGAAAAGAGAACACCAAATTTTAATCAATATAGGAAAAAATGAGTACTGAGGGAATTTTAAGCAAATTTTTATTTTTTTACTAAAACTAATTTATCCTCTTCGAGAATTATTCTGTCTTTATTTAAAGGGCTAAAATTGTAAGTAATTTTCATTGCATTTACAATTAGATTTCCAAAGAGTTTTAATTTCAAAGTATTAAATAA
>JBHLPN010000400.1:0-2728 GCA_048939445.1 Promethearchaeota archaeon
AACATTAACGAAACATGCCAAACGCAAGAAAGTAACTCGGGATGACATCCTTTTAGCTATTAAATACTTCTAAATAAAAGAATCTGAATTAAGGATTTATTAAAAACTCATTAACTTTTTTCTTTTTTTTCTATTTTTCATTGATATCATTACATTATTGAATACAAAATGGTTAAATAGTGAAGAACAATTTATTTCTATAATCCAATAAAAAGTCAGTTCTTATTCGATTTGACCAAATTTTAATAATTACATAAAGATTGTGTTTAATTATGGGAAAAATCCAAGTAATAAGCGATAGTTTAGAAAAATATCCTAAGGATCTTAATAAATTATTTAATGAATTTGCACTAATTGTAGTAAAAGATGGAATTAACATATCTGAAATCGGTCCTCGAGAAAATCTGTCAACTACATTTCTTTATTTTAAGTATGAATTTAAAGTTTTTTTTGAAACTCAAAATTCAAAGTTGATTATTAGTTATACAGGAAGGAAATATTTTCTAAAAAATTATTTAAAATCACTTATAATTAATAGTTTAAATAAGGCAAAAGACTCAGTACCAAAAGAAAGAATTTCAAGAATTGAAGAAGATGAGTCAATGGAGATATCTTCTACAGATCAGGCAAGCAAAACTAAGAAAGGAATATTAGTTTTTGTAAGTTATGCAACTAAAGATGCTAATTTGTTTAGAATACAAGAAATCGCAGAAACCCTTACTACTTATGATAAGATAGAAGATGTTTTATACTGGCAAGAGGACATGAAAGATAACATAATAAAATACATGAATGATAACCTTGACAAGTGCGATTTAATGATTTTATTTTGTTCACCAAATGCATTAAAATCCAAACCTGTCGAAACGGAATGGACTGCAGCAGAAAGTTCGCAAAAACCAATAATCCCTGTTTTTATTAAGCCAGAGCACATACCTATGCTTTTGAAATCCAGACTGGGGGTTGAATTCGATAACTTTGACTTTCAAAAAACTGTTAATGAAATTTATAAATTAATTTTGAAAAAAAAAGAAGAAATTGAAAAGATATTAGCTTAGTTTTTTTTTCTTTAACTTTAGTTAAATCTATATTTAGGTTAATAATTGTTTTTTTTATATCAAAAAAGATTTCATCCTTTAAGTTTATAATCTAGCCACCAATTAATAATTAAGGGATTTTTTTCAAATTTAACAAATGAGATTGCTTCCGCAGTAATATAAAAAGGATTTTCTTTTGTTATAACAATTTCTTCTTTAATAATATCAATTGCTTTAGATAAATCTTTCTTTTGAAGATATATTCCAAGTGTACAATGAGGTACCCATGTTGTCGGTGAAAATTCTGCTTCAAAATCTTTAAAAAGTCTGAAAACTTTTTGTTGAACGTTTAAAAGCTCTGTTGATGCTTTAGGATTTAAGAAGAGTACACTTTCTTCAGACGGAAAATATCCAATACTACTTATTTGAATTTTCAATGGCTTGTTTTCGATACAGAAAAGTTCCAATCTTTCTTTAGCAGTGTCAGTATTAATAGTTTCATAGTTATTTAAAGTAATATGCGGTTTCATCTTTTCCTCATAAAGCATAGAACCAATCTTTCTTTCTTTAAATTTTTTAAACAATTTATTTATTGGAAAAGAACTTTCTTCATCAAATGACAACACTATTGCGTACGGCATAATTATTATGTTTATAAGACCAATTAATAAATATTTTGGAAATTTACAAAAATTGAATGAAACAAGTTTATCCTAGTATTTTTTTAATAAAAGAAAAAGGAGCCTTTGGTGCAATAAAGCCACCAGAAAACATTTATGTTTTAGCTGGCTCAGATGGAATTATATATGATGCAGGTTACGGAACAAGAAGAGCTGTAAGGCATTTAATTAAAGAATTGAAAGAAATCGAGCAGTATTACAAAGATAAAAACAAAGAGTTTAAAATCACAAGAATTCTTGTTTCTCATTGCCATCCTGATCATTTTAGTGGCTTAAAACGAATACGAAAGGCTTTAGGTCTAAAGATTGTCTTAACAAAAAATAGCGCTGAAATCATCAAAGATAAAAAAAGTTTCATTAAAACATTTGAAACTGATGCTTATGAAGATTATTTAAGAATCAGAAAAAAAACGTCTCGTAAAATTATCAATTTCTTAAGAAATGTTGGTTCAAACATATTTTACCATCGGATATTTGGGGTTTCATATATAAACGATCCGGAGGAAATTATTGAAAGTGACACAGATTTTTTAATTAACGGTGAAGTCTGGAAAATTTTTCCTTCTCCAGGACATGCTATTGACCATATATCTCTATATAATAAGGAAAAAGGCATTTTATTTTCTGGAGATAATATCTTAAGGTCTATAACTACTTGGCTTGGCCCTCCAAATTGTGATGTAGCAGAATATATAAAATCAATTGAAGCAATTCAGGAACTTCCAAATCTTAAACTAATTCTTGCTGCTCATGGAAGCCCTATAGAAAATCCTAAGGAACGAATAGCAAAAATACTATCGCATAGAAAAGAGCGAGAAAAACAAGTACTAGAAATAATTTATAATAATTCAGAAAAAGGAATTTCTTCCAAAGAGATAATTAGAGCTATTTATCCCGATAATAGTAGATTTTTTCATCAAGTAGCTCGAGGTTGGGTGGTATTAACAATAAAATTGCTCGAAAATAAGAATTTAATAAGACGCCAAGATGCTAAAAAGAATATTCTATTTT
>JBHLPN010000401.1:0-2725 GCA_048939445.1 Promethearchaeota archaeon
TTTAAAACTAAATAATTCGAATAACTTTAATTAAGAGTGATGGATTTCTTAAGAAAAACTTCATTAGAAAGATAATGAATAGTGGATTTTTAAAAATTTTAAAAACTAATCCTCTTGGAAAGTCCATATCACCATAAATAGAGATTAAATCTTCAATTTTACTAGTTTTTATAATTTGGAATAATCTTTCAAAATCCTTCTCTGTAAACTTCTCTAAAAATGCTCTGATAATGTAATGAATTTTCAATTCTTTTCCAATGATGGATCTACACGGCCTTTCATATATCTTTTTGATTAATTTCCTTGAGAAATTATTATATTCAAAACATTTTTTAACGCAGTTAGCTGCATATTTAGCAGCAGTTAAGAGCATTATAATTCCACCACCAGTTGTAGCTTTAACTTGACCTGCAGAATCTCCGAGTAATAATATATTTTCAAAAGCAAGTCTATTCATCAAACCATATGGTATGAGTCCCCCTTGTTGATCAATTTTATTTTCCATCTTTACTCCAATTTTTTTTAAAAAAACACGAAAATTCTGTGCAATATTTTTCGAACATGCTAAACCGATTCGGAAGAGAGCATTTCCTTCCGGAACTATCCATCCGAATAATTCTTTCCATCTTTGATCAAAAAACATGACGGCTTCTTGTTCATTGAAACTTTCTTTAATTCGAATTTGAATTGCATATAAATTCTTTTTTTTTGCGCCTAACGTTTTTGCTATTGAAGATAAAGGTCCATCGCACCCAATTAACATTCTTGCTTTTATTTTCCTTTTTGTTGTTTCAATTATAACATGTTTTTGGAGGTCTTCCTTTACATATTTAAAAGATTTGAATTTCTCTCCAAATAGATAGGATATATTTTCTTTTTCTTTTATCTTATTAAAAAATAAACGATCTAAACCAACTCTATCAATAATATATGGATTCTCAGTTCCAGATAATTTGATAAAAGCCCCTGAAGGTCCAACAATTTTAGCAGTTTTTACACGGTTTAAAATCAGGTTATTTGGTAATTCAATTAAACTACTTAGTTTTTGAGAAATTATCCCCGCACATTGAAGGGGTAAACCCACTTCCATATGCTCTTCAATAACTACAATCTTTAATTTTGTTACGGACAATAAATAGCATAAATAATTTCCAGCTATACTTCCACCAATGATACATACATCATAAGTAGAGATCTCTCTATTCATTATAAAAACTAATGAAATTAAATAATTAGAAGTTTGTGGATGGAATTTTAAAAAATGTTTATTTTAAATATATAGCTTCCTCTTTAGGGATTGAGCGAAAACCTAATGATATCATCATTCCATATACAATTGCTAATGTTATGTTATTAAAAATTGAACTATTATCAATAGATAAATCAGTTCTAGGAAGTAAAAGGGGCATTATTTTTTCAACAATATATTTGGTTTTTGGTTTTTCATTATATAATCTTATAATTGAGGATTTAAATTTCATCATAAAGGATTCATGTTCTAGAATAATTTCTCGTACATTTTTTTTGCCATTAACTACTCCAAAATGTCCGAAACCTGCCATTAAAGGATTTAACCATTTTAAACTTTCTAAAGTATCCATATAATCTTCATGATTGTAATAAATTGGCATGGATGTAGGCATTGTTATTAACTTTGATTTATGATACAAAGTACCAGCAGCTTCTCCTAAAAAAATAAATTCAATTGTATTTCCTTTTATCAAGACAGGAGATTGGTGATCGGGGGTGTGCCCTGGGGTTTTCAATATTGCTAGTTTTATCTCTGATCCATTGACAGCAAAGTATTCAATAATCTCTAGTTTTTCTGAATTAGAACTAAAAACTTTACATGGTTCAATTATTTTAAACGCTTCTTTTTCAATAGATTTCATCTCACCAACTAGATTCCCATATGTACTCCTTCCTCGATTTAAGTGATGTTCATAATTGTTTAGGAGAAATTTAGTTGTGTTATTAGTAAGGATTTTAACATTGGGATTATATTTTTTTATTTCTTCATATAGCTTCCACATTCCGCCATTATGATCAAAATGATGGTGAGATGTTACCAGATATTTAAATGATGATAAAGGAATTTGATTTTTTTTAAAATATCTTAATCCTTTTTTAATATCTAATGAAGATCCACAATCAAATAGAATTGAGCAATTATCGAATTCTGCAAGAAAAACAGATAAAGTTCGCGGGGTTCCATATCCCTTCATATCAATATGATGGAGGTAATCATTTATCTTCCCCGAATTAAGAGTAATAACCTCTTTATCCATAAAGAAGGAAATTAAAAAACTAATAATAAGTATTTTATTTTAAAAAATCAGAAAACAGAAAAAAAATTTTGATAAATTTAATTAACTTAGAGATTAAGTTTTTGTCGCCAAATTTTCATGGATAATTTCAATTCTTCTCTTTCTGGGCGGCTTAATACTTCAGGATTAGTTTTAAGGTCAGCACTGGCATTATGAATATTCTTTAATACGCTATTATAGCCATGCATCTTAACATAGTCATTTTGAAATCTTTCTAGTGCTAATGAGATCTCTGTTCCAGTCATGTTTTCCATCTTATTCAAAATAGCGTCAAATTGTTTTGATAAAATTATTGGTGTTGGAGCTTCAGCAGCTTCTTTTTCTTCAGGTACTTCCTCTTCAGATGGAATTGTAATCACTTCTTCTCGTACAAATGGTTCCTCTTTTAACGGTTCTTC
>JBHLPN010000119.1:0-8604 GCA_048939445.1 Promethearchaeota archaeon
GAGAATTGCTGAATATAAACGACCTCTTTTAATTTTCAATGATCTTGAAAGATTAGCTAAGATTATTAAGAAAAAAGTACAATTAATTTTTGCTGGAAAAGCTCATCCTGCTGACTTACAATCTAAAACCTATATAAGGAAGATTAATGAATATAGTGATTATTTATGGAATTCATATGGTATAGGCCTTGTATTTTTAGAAAATTATGATATTGCATTAGCAAAATTATTGGTGAGTGGAGTTGATTTATGGTTAAACAACCCTAGAAGATATTTAGAGGCAAGTGGGACAAGTGGGATGAAAGCTTCGATAAATGGAGTACTCAATTTTTCTACATTAGATGGATGGTGGATTGAAGGTTATTACATGTCTAATAAAAAGGCAGGATGGGCGATAGGTCCTGAACCTTCTGATCCAAAAGCACAAACAATAGATGATTCTTTTGATGTCAAAGATTTATATGTTAAATTAGAAAAAGAAATTATCCCTCTATTTTACCAGAATTTGAGTGAATGGCAAGAAAGAATGAAATATGCAATAAAATTAGGTGCGTATTTTAATACCAATCGCATGATGGAGCAATATGCCTTGGAATCATACAATTTAGTAAAACAACCTTTATGGAAAAGTAAAACTAATAATCCGTAAAAATGTTAAATGAAAAATTTCTCTTTTTTTTAATTTTAATTTATAAAAATTATAAGAAGGATTTAAAATGGATTTTATCTATTTCAGATTTGAATTAATAAATTTGTTCTCAACTTAAGTGAGATAAAAATATTAAATAAAAAATTATAGAGTGAAAAAATTATTGAAAACATTTTAATTTCTGAAAAGGCAAAAGAATTAAGTATAGATGATGTGTATTTACAACTTTCAACAACCGAAAAAGGTTTAAATGAAAATGAGGCTAAAGCGAGAATAGAAAAATATGGTCGTAATGAAATACCTGAGAAAAAAGAGCGCCCAATTGTAAAGTTCTTAAAAAATTTTTGGGGCCCTATTCCTTGGATGATTGAAGTTGCTGCTATACTTTCTATAATCATAGAAGAATGGGATGATTTTATAATAATAATTGCAATGCTTTTAATTAACAGTGTCGTACGTTTCTGGGAAGAAAATAAAGCAGATAATGCAATAGAGTTGTTAAAAGAAAGACTTGCCTTAAGAGCTAAAGTTCTTCGAAATGGAAAGTGGATTGAAATAGAGGCAAAAAATTTAGTACCAGGAGATATAGTGCATCTTAGATTGGGAGATATTATTCCTGCAGATGTAAAATTAATCGATGGGGAATATCTCACATTAGATGAATCTGTATTAACAGGTGAATCATTACCAGTTAACAGAAAAATTTCAGATATGGCATATGAAGGAGCTATCATTCGTCAAGGTGAAATGGACGGAATTGTTGTTGGAACAGGATTAAATACTTTTTTTGGAAAAACAACTAAATTAGTTGAAGAGGCAAAAACAAAGAGCCATTTTCAAAAAGCTGTTGTGAAAATTGGCAATTATCTTATAATTATAGCAGTTATACTTGTATCAATAGTTTTTCTAGTAGGATTTTTAAGAGTTGAACCCTTTTTCTATATACTTCAATTTGCTCTAGTTTTAGTAGTAGCAGCAATTCCTGTAGCATTGCCAGCCGTAATGATGGTTTCAATGGCAGTAGGTGCTATGCAATTAGCTAAGAAAAAGGCAATTGTAAGTAGATTACTTTCCATTGAAGAAGCAGCTAGTATAGATGTTTTGTGTTGTGATAAAACGGGAACTCTTACAGAAAATCAAATCTCCATTGCAGATGTTATACCATTTGGGAGTTATTCAAAAAATGATGTAATCCTTTTTGGAGGTTTAGCATCAAAAGAAGAAAGTAGAGATCCGATTGATGATGCATTTTTCGATAAAATAAAAGAGAATGCAGAAATTAATTCTTCATTTTCAAAATATCAATTATTATCGTTTAAACCTTTTGATCCTATTATAAAAAGGACAGAGGCTAAAGTAAAAGATGACAATAATAAAGAATTTCAGGTTTCTAAGGGAGCAATTCAAGTGATTTTATCCTTAGTAAAAGGAAATCAAGAATTTCAAAAAATAATTAATAATCAAGGAAAGGAATTTGCATCTGAAGGTTATAGAGCCCTCGCAGTAGCAAAGACTAAAGGTCAAAACATATGGGATTATATTGGAATCGTTGCACTTCATGATCCTCCAAGAAAGGATTCTTCAGAAACAATAGAAACAGCAAAATCATTAGGAATAAGTGTAAAAATGGTAACTGGTGATCATGTAGAAATTGCAAAACAGATTGGAGAAAATCTAGGAATTGGAACAAATATAGTAGTATCTTCAGAAATTATAGAAAAGGATGATGCTGAAACTATAAGCTTAGTTGAGAATGCAGATGGATTTGCAGAAGTATATCCCGAACATAAGTACCATATCGTAGAACTCCTTCAAAATAAAAATCATGTTGTTGGGATGACTGGAGATGGAGTAAATGATGCTCCTGCCTTAAAAAAAGCAGATATTGGGATTGCGGTGTCAAACGCTACAGATGCAGCAAAATCCGCAGCGGACATAGTTTTGACTGATCCCGGTATCTCAGTGATTATTAAAGCAACGCAAGAAAGTCGAAAGATATTTGAAAGAATGAAAAGTTATGCTATATATAGAATTGCAGAAACTATTCGGGTTCTTATATTTTTAGTCCTTTCTATTACAATCTTTGCCTTTTACCCTATAACAGCCGTAATGATCGTTATTTTAGCTCTTTTAAATGATTTACCAATAATGACTATTGCTTTTGATAATACTAGAGTTGCTATGAAACCAGTTAGATGGAAAATGCAAAGAATATTAATTATATCATCCATATTAGGCATAGCAGGAGTACTTTTTAGCTTTTCCATATTTTTGATTGGAAAATTTATATTTCAACTAAGCATTGGAGCACTTCAGACTTTTATATTTTTAAAATTAGCAGTAGCAGGCCATATGACAATATATCTTACTAGAACAGAAGATAACAACTTTTGGAAACGACCACTACCATCAAAAATTCTTTTTATCGCTTGCGAATCAACGCAAGTAGTAGCAACAATTTTTGCTGCTTTAGGAATTTTTATGTCACCAATTGGTTGGGCATTAGCAGGTTTTATATGGTTATTTGCTTTACTTGTGTTTGTTGGTAATAATTTCTTAAAGATAGGAGTTATAAAGTTGTTAAACAAGAGAGATGCAAAAAAATTAGAAAATTAATTCAGATAAATACCTTCATAATTTTTTTTTTAATACCCTTTTTTCTAAAAATAAATTATTAAATCTCAATCTTTTGCAAAATAGGGGGTTTTAAATCAAAGATTTTAACCTCTATGCATATAAATTTTAGTCTAATTAATATTTAAATAAAGTATGCTTAGAAATGAGAAAAAAATAAAAAATATTTAAGAACTTATTATCTAATGATTAAAATATCACAAGGTACATGTCTTAACACTTTATCTGCAATTGAGCCGATTAAGATTTCTTCTAGAAGAGAATGAGTACCTTTAGCGCCAATTATAACAAGATCAACTTGTTCTTTTTGTACCATTTCTTTAATATAAGATACAGGATCATATTCATAGACTAATCGAGTCTCCACATCAATTCCTTGTTCTAAAAAGATTTCTTTAGCTCTATCTAGTATTGATTGAGCATTTTTTTCATAAACTTCTTTTATTCGTTGCATATCTGGATCTGAATTGCTATAAATAAATGGAACACCAAACGATGGAGCCATAAACATACCAGTAGGTATTGTATGATGTTCTATTGAATGGAATACAATTACTTCACATTCACTCAATTTTTGAAGCTTTAATGCTTTTAGCATAGCTTTATATGAATGTTCTGATCCATCAATCCCTATTAATATTTTCTGATAAATAATAAATCACCATTTTGAACTTTTATTACTAAAACTAACAATTAATTATTAAAACATATGGTCTAGAATTTTTATAGAAAAAAATTAAGTATGTAATTATAAAAATTTATATTGAATATGGTTACTAAAGAATCTCAAGAGAACCTTGATTTCGATAAAGAACAATTATATAATTATGTTAAAATTTTTAGTTTTCCTAGATTAGCAGGAACACAAGGAGAGAAAAAAGCAGTTGATTTTACAATCACATCTTTTAAAGAAATTGGTTTTGAGGAAAATAAGATTAATTATCAAAATTTTGTATTTTCAACGTTTTATTCAAAAGTTAGGTTAAAATAATGATATTAATGAATTTAATCTTTATTTTAATAATTCTTTTAATAAAGTTTTTGTATCCATTTTTTACTTTTATTTCTATCCTGATTTTATTATTGATTTTTTTCTCAATGTTTAAAGCATTTAAGCACCCCGAACTTAAGGGATTTTGGGAAAAATTTTTTGGTAAATTCCTTAATGCAACAAATGTTTTTGTGAAGATACCTGCAATTAAGGGTTCATCTAAAAAAGTTGGAAATATAATAGTCTCAGCTCATTTAGATTCAAAATCCCAGACTTTTAAAACATTTTGGAGAGTTATGCTTGCTAGAATATGGTTATTTAGTGAAATTTTCTTATTTTTATTTTATACTCTATTTTTAATAGATTATCATTTTCTTACAGAACATTTTAGGCAATTAATCATCCTTTTTGAAATATTTATATTGATAGCGACTATTTTAACAATAATTTCAAATTTACTTCTTTTTTTTATTAGGATAGGAAATAATTCTAGAGGATCCCTGGATAATGCAACAGGTATGTCAATTGTATTTGAATTGAGTTCTTTTTTTAAAAATCATCCCTTAGATAATTTTAATATCTGGTTTTGCCAATTTTCAGCTGAAGAAATAGGAACTATGGGTTCCCGTGAATTTTTAGATATTTATGAATATGAATTTACTGAAAATTATACCTATCAAATTAATTTTGATATGGTTTCAGATAAAAATAATAAAAGAAATCGTATAGAATATATTAAAGCTTATGGTATTATCCCTAGAAAAAAAATTTCACCAATATTAAGTGAGTATTTTAAGAAAGCTGCAAAAACTGAAAAAATCAATTATTATGGATTTAATGTATCACTTGGGGCTCATACTGATTCAATTCCCTTTCATTTACGTAAATTTGATTCTATTGACATAACGACTAAATCTGCTGCTAATTATACTCATAGTGTAGAAGACACTCCTGATAAATTTGACTCACAAATCCTTCTTGAAGCTTGTAAAGTTACTCAATTACTAATAACCTTACTAGATAAAAATTTTAAAAATTTAAGCAACTCAAAATTAAATATGGAGTAGTCTTACAAAATTAAATTTAACTTTTAAAAAAGAATATTTAATAATTTTATAATAAAGATTTCTTTTTATTGATCTAGAGATTAATTAAATGAGTAGGCGTTAAATTTTATGTTATTTCATGAGAAAAGAGAAGCACTTGATTCAGATATTTATAAAGATTATCAAGTTTTATGCGGAATTGAAGAAGAGTTTCTTATTATTAATAAGAATGGAAGATTAGCTAAAGTTGCAGATGATATTATGGTGAAATCTGCTGAAATTCTTGAAAGAGATCAAAAATTCCTTAGTTCTCTTCAAGTTAAAATACGAGGATTAGATGCCGAACCTTCACCTTCACAAATAGAATATGTTACTTTACCTTTACCACCCACATCATTGGAACAAGCAATAAAAGAAGGAAGGAAATTATTAACTGAAGCCGCAAAACAGCTTGGGGTGAAAATACTTGCTCAAAGTCTTCATCCAGTACAGAGCGATCCAAATCCGATCTCTGGAACCCATATCAATGTTTCTGTTCAAAAAAAGGGGAGCTTGATGACTCCTGAAGAGATGAAAGTAGTGTATAATTATTTGTGGGATTATCTCCCAGAAATAATTGGGATCTCAGCAAATTCACATGTATACAGAGGAAATTGGAATAATATTGCCAGTAATCGATGTGCTAACAGCTCGGTCCTTAAATCAAATGGATTTGCAGTGATACAAATTCCTGAAAATCGTCCAGCTTTGATTCCAATGCGATATTATGGTCGTATGAGATATAAGCTTAAAATAGGATTTGAAGAAGATGAATTTTCAAAAAAAGTTATTACTAATAATCGTGGAGATCGTCTAGTAGACATAACTCCAAGAGGTCCTTTTACGAACATCAGTGATGATAATGATGAATTACCCTCAAGGAATCGTATAGAAATTCGTGTAATTGACGTACAATATAATGCTGAGGATTTGCTTGATCTGGCTTATCTTTGTTGTGTTTCTGCCATTCATGCGATCGAGCTCCAATTAACTGGTGAAATAATTCAAGACCCTTATCATACAAATAATGTAGAAATTGCAGTAGCAAACGGAACTAAAGCTGTTTTCAAGAGATTAAATGGAACAAATGAGTCATTAGAAACAAGTATTTCAAGATGGGTAGAAGAAACTAAGAAATTTCAAGATTATTTAGGCATTAATATCAAAAATTTACCTGATAGAAAACTTCAAATTGATGAGTTTCAAAAAGAGCTCAATATTGAATATCAAACAAGAAAAATAGAAAAAATGAGACAACAAGGAAAAACATATGTTTTTATGGAATTAGTAGAACCAAGAGTTGTAACTGATCAGAGAGGAAATCGTTATAAAATTACTGCGGGTACACAAGTTCGAGGAACCTTAGAAGCAAGATATAACTTTACCTATGAAGATGTTGATGGCATGGTTACCAATTTCAATGAGATACGAGTTGTTAATAATCTTGTTGTGCAGAATCTTAGAATTCCATTGAGGGAAACTGATCGTGTATTAAGGGGACAGTCTGAATCAGAATCATTACTTGATAGATTGTTTGGTGACTTTTTCTTCTAATATAAATTAACAAAATTATTAAAGAAAATGAAAGAAAATAACAATATAGATTATAAATATGATAAAATCTTCGTTTATGGTACATTGCAACATGGTCAAAGCCGAAATTATATCCTTAGAGGATTAAAATATGAAAAAGCTATTTTATTAAATTATAGAAAGGTAGAACCTGTTTCCTTGGGGTTTCCCTTCATTATTAAGGATGATGGTTCTAGTGTTACTGGAGAGGTATATTATGGTGTTGGAAAATCTCTCATTAATCAAATTGATATGATTGAAGGAGAAGGGAAATTATATTATCGAATTTTAGTGAATGTAAAGTTAGAGGATGGAAGAGAAATAAAAGCTTATACATATTACCCCTCTGAGATTTTAATTAAAAATTATACATAATTCACTGGTAGATGCTAATGAGTGAAGAAAATTCTTTTGAAAATGGAAAAAAAAATCAAATACTTCTTATAGATAACTATTCTCGAGGTTTTCCAACAGATAGAATAACTCGAATAGAAGCAATTATAAATGACTGCATAGCAGAAGTAGAGTTAAAAACTATACATTTTAGTCAATTTAAGCTAGAAATGGTAAAGGATTATGTAGGGATTATTTTATCGGGGTCTGAATTGAATGTTTCTAGTTTTTATTATAATGAAAGAATAAAAAAGAAATTTAATACCCTTTTGGAATTAATTCAACAAAATAACCCTATACCAATTCTTGCATTGTGCTTTGGATTTCATTTGGTAGCCTATGCTTATGGTGCTCAAATTTCTAGAATGAGATTACTTGGTTTAGGAGGGAAGATTATTTTCATATTACTTGAAAAAACAGATGAGTTAATAACCGAGAAAAATATCCCAGTGAATACTCATCACCTCGATTTTGTGTCCCCCAATGACTGTAAAATTCAAAATAATTTCGAAATTCTTAGTACTTCCAGAACTATAGGTTATAAAATGGTTCAATACATGCGACATATTACTAAACCGATTTTTGCGCTTCAATTTCATCCGGAGACTCATAATCCTTATTACTTTCATCCAAGTGTATTTAATGAGAGAATTGCAACTAAAACAAGATTAGTTGGAGAAAAAATAATTGAAAACTTCATCTGGATGTGTATTTACAAGAAAAATAATAGTTAAGAATGAATTCATAATACAAAAAAATCAAATTAACTACAAATATAAAATGTACACTTATTCCTTGTCTTTTAAAAAGAACAACTTTCTTCCTGAATGAACTACATCAAAATAATTTTTATATTTTTCAATCTCTTCATGGATCTCTTCCAATTCTTCATTTTTCAACATTTTGTTAAAAACATTTTGGATAGATATATAAAGATCAGGAATGAAGGTATCAATTTGAGATAAGTGATAAGCTAATTCTGTGATAAAAGAAAAATCTAATTTTAAAGTGATTTCTCTTTTTTTAATTTGATCAATTATTTTTTTTTCCAGTTTTTTTCTTGAAATATTGCTCCATGATAGTTCATATCCAAAATAAAATAAACTCTGCACAGATTCTGTTAAAATTGCAGTTCCTGTTGCAATTGCAATACTACCTGTTATAATATATGCTGTTAAAGTTCCGAGCAATAAGGTAAGTGCTCGATAAATTAAACTTTTAATTAAACTTTCTTTCCATTCTATTTTAGGTAATTTCATTTAGGATTTCACTCTAAGGTT
>JBHLPN010000402.1:0-2715 GCA_048939445.1 Promethearchaeota archaeon
TGTCAGCTATTCTTTTCAAATCTGATTCTGTAATTTGAATTTGTTCAGTTAAATCTGATTTATTCCCAATTAAAATTCTACTGGTATCTGGTCCAGCAAATTTACTAATTTCCTCATACCATGCATTTATATCTTCTAAAGTGTCTAAACGGGTTCTATCAACAGTAATAAATGCGAAATTTGCACCTTCATAAAACCTTTTTCTGTAAGGCGCCATTTTAGGCATCTGACCTCCAATATCCCAAATTATGAATCTAATTTTTGTATCCTCGCCTAATTTTATTACTTTTTGAGTAATATCTACTCCTATTGTTGATTGATAAACTTCTTTAAAGAGATTTTGCACATATCTGTTAATTAACGATGTTTTTCCCACGGCAAAATCTCCAGTCAGAATTAATTTAAAATAATAATCTCCGGTTGGTATCTTACCATCTTTAGTTTTGGATAAAATCTTTACAATCTCAGGTATCTCGAGAGATATATTTTCATTCCCCTCTAATAATAATTCTATTTTTGAAGCAACATGTTCAGAGTAAACTCTTAATTCTGTATCTGTTGTAAAGAGGTTAGAAATGGTCAATAATATTGATTTTGAACCCATTGAGCAATACGCAAATTTCTTTTCTTTTATAGTTGTAATGTTAAAAAAATTACTTACATCACTAAATTCTTTTTTAATTTTCTCAATATAACTATCGACTGTAACTGCGATTGCTCCTAATATCTCTTCGTCTCCAGTATCTTTTTTGCTTTCAGATGTTATTACAAACCCTTCACGATCACTGATAATCACGCCTATAATACCTTCTGCATTATTAATATAATTTAGTAATAATGTCTTTAAACGTTGTTCTAGCGATCCTATTCTTGTGGGTACTTTTTCTGGTTCTGTCGTCGAAATTTTTGGTAAAAATGTTTCTTTTAAACTCTCAGAATCTTTTAATTTATTCTTTATTTCATGATATTTCTTATAGAATTCCATTTCAATAGGGGATTCTCCGAGATCTTTACACAATTCGATAATTTTTTTATAAAAATAGTCTAACTTTTCAATATTAATTGTAGCAATCGCATTTTCAAATTCATTAAGCAACAATTCCTTATTTTCTAATGTATTTAATATTGGAGACATCTCATCATGCATTTCCAAATTATCAATGATAATTCGAATTATTTCGTCTCTGTTATTGGGATTAAGAGCACTTAGGGAATAAGTTTTTATACCTAACATATTTTCTATTTCTGTAGAATCTATTGAATTTTCCAATTCCCATTTATTCCCTATAGCTATTTTATTAGCGTATGGTGTTTCTTCTTCTATTTTCTTGATAAAAAATTTACTTTTCTCTACATTTTCTGGAGTAGAATCTGTAATTACAAGAACAAGATCACTGTCTTTAATGAAATTATTCCATAAAAAACCAATCTCTCCTTGTCCAGTAAAATCACGTATCAGAAAATTTACTCTTCCAACTTTTAATTTAGCAATATCAGCAGTAATAGTTGAATCATGTTCTAAAGGTATATTTTTTGTCCTTATTAGGTTAAAAAGTGTTGTTTTTCCGACGGTATTATATCCAACTAGTGATACTATTGGAGATAAATTATCTTGTATTGAAAATATTATCTCATCAAATTTTTTAAAAATATTGAGTTCTGTTGATATGGGTAAAACATCTTTAAAGTAATTCAAAAATTTCTTCTTACACTTACTCAACTCTTTTTTTATGGTTATAGAATCATCTTTTACATCATTAACAAACAAAAAGAGTAATTTAAAGTCTTTTTCAATATAGTATGTAATTCTATATTTCTTGTAATCCTGATAATGGATTTTTTCAATTTCATTAGTAAAAAAATCATTTATTAGAGTCTCAAAAGCTTCTTTTTCTATTACTTTGCTAAAGGCTTTTTCAAATATGAGTAGAGTTTCTTTGTAAATGCACACACGCCTTAATATAATATCTCACCTTATTCCTTCCATTAATTTTTTCACAATTTGAATGGAATTATATCATCATCACTTATAATAAATGGTAAAAATCATGATATTTATGATTCATCATATAATATTTCTTTCCATATAGGTTTATTATTAAATCAAAAAATACCAAAAAATAAAAATTAATATTTTTATTATTTTCAAAAAAAATTAGTAAATAAAAGTATTTACCTATTTCCTAGATTAATAAAAATTATTAATCTGAGAATACACAGGGTTTAGAAGTCTATTTTACTATCTGTTTTATATGAAAATAAAAAAGAATATGGTTAAAATGAGAAATAAAAGAACTAGTCTTAAAGTTAGAATGAAATTTCTTGGAATTCTATTATTCGCATTAATTCTACCATTAATTATTAGTACACCATTATTCACCAATTTCAGTGGATATATAAATAGTACAAATAATGATAACATTGAAAAAAAACCCAATGACAATTTATCTCTCTCTTCCTCTTCAAGTAGTCTACCTAATGCCGATTATTTTAGTTATTATAAGGTTATAACTATTGATCATACAAAAGTTAATGGATCAGGTTACCATCACAACTTTCCTGTTTTAATTTCTATTATCGACTCAGATTTGGATGATAAAGCTCAGACAGATGGTGATGATATTGCTTTTGCGAATGTTACAGTTTGGTTAGATTACGAAATTGAATTATATGATCCATATTATAGCGGTACTGAGGCTCAACTGATAGCATGGG
>JBHLPN010000120.1:0-8575 GCA_048939445.1 Promethearchaeota archaeon
GATTGGCTGCCACCTGCGCTCAAAAGCTTCTTAAATTTTGGAACGAATGTTTCACCTTCATCTTTAAAAGTTCGATAGTAAGTGACTATTCTTTTTAAGGTTAATTTTCTAAGTTTGAGAAAGAAGTTTTTAAAAGTTTAAGAAAAAGATTTATAATAGGAAGAGTAATTTTCCAAGAAAGCTTACGATATCAATGACATTAATTTTATCTTTTAATTCTCTGTTTTCATTAAGATAACAATTCAAATGAGCTATACATTTGGGGCAAGCAGTAATAAGATATTCAGCTCCAGTTTCTATTGCTTGCTTGATTTTCTTTTCCTGTAATTTTTTTGAATCCTGATTACATGAAATATAGGCATTAACTCCACAGCATTCTGCGTCTTGCTTAGAGTCTTCCATTTCCACTAATTCTATAGATGGAATAAGATTTAAGACTTCACGCGGAGCATCAAAAACATTACTCATTCTCCCAAGCCTACATGGGTCATGATAAGTCACTTTAATTTTATCATAGCTTGGAAATGTTATATCTTCTAATAGATTTTCTTTAAGAATATATTCACTAATATGATAAATGTCAAAATCGAACTCATTCTTGCCCTTAAAAAGTTTTTCATATTCATTTTTCCATGTATAATACCCTTCAGCGCAACTAAAGATTAAAGTTTTGACTCCTGCATCTTTGAACAATTTTACATTATATTCCGCTAATTTTTTAAAAGTGTCAACATCTCCTCTCCAAAGACTATCATGGCCACAGCATTTTTCTTTTGGTAAAACAACCGGAGTTATATCATTTTGGTTTAAGATACCAATTACACTTTTAGGAATTTCATAATAATTGGGTGCATTTATTGAAGACCAAATATCTTGACTTCCATAATCACATATCATAACGCCTGATTCATCAAGAGCCTTTTCAAAATCCTCTGGAATCTGATCAGTATTACAACAACAATTACAATTCAAACACCGATTTGCTTCCTTTTTTGCTTGTTGTTCAGTAAATCCTAATTCCATCTCATCAAAACATACTAATCTTTCAGAACTAGGCATGAAATTCATATCTTGACATGTCTGTGTTTGAATATATTTTTTGGGAATGGTTGACCTTTTTAGATCATTCTTTCTAATTCTTCCTTCCTTTAAATCAAGACCTCGGAGATACCGGTCTATTGTATATGCTGCCTCTCTGCCATCTCCAATAGCATCAACAGCACACATTAAAGAATTATAGATAATATCGCCACCAGCAAAAACTCCTGGAATACCAGTTTCATAAGTTAAATCATCAACTACAATCTTTCCCCTAACAATCTTTAATTTTTTATCTGTAGCAGCAAGAAGAGGTTCAGGATCAAGCGCTTGGCCAATTGCTATAACAACATGATCTACAATGATTTTATAATCTGAACCTTCAATTTTAATGATAGATCTTCTTCCAGTTTTGGGATCAGACTCACCCCATTTTATTTTATGACAATTTAATGCTAATTTTCCATCTGGTTCTTGAGTGATTTTTACCGTTGATGTCTCAAAATGATATTCCATTACTTCTCTCTCGGCTTCATGTATGTCTGCAAGTACCGTTTTTAATGCTTCTTCAGATAATATATCAACAAGATGAGTTTTTGTTGCCCCTAATCTTAGAACTGTTTCTCCTACATCCACAGCAACAGCACCACCACCTAAAATGCCAACAGTTTTACCTTTAAATTCTTCTGGGTTTTCCGAACATTTATATTTTCTTTCTAAGAGAAAATCAAGACCAACATCTACATTCGGTAAATCTTCCCCTTCAAGTCTCAGAGTTTTTGGCACATATAACCCTACAGCGATAAAAACTGATTTAAAACCTTGCTTCCATATGTCTTCCAGTGTAAAATTAGGGCCAAATTCTTTATTTAAAACAATTTCTACGCCCATACTTTTTATAAATTCTACATCCCGATCCAATGCTTCATCAGAAAGTCTATACTGTGGAACTCCATACCTTACAACTCCACCTGTTTTATCACCTTTCTCAAAAATACTTGGTTTATATCCCATCCTTGCGAGAAAATATGCTGCTGATAATCCTCCCGGTCCAGCACCAATAATAGCTACTTTTTCTTTAGTTTGTGGTACGGGTTTGATTTTACTTTGATTTGGATGTTCAACTTCCCAATCACAGACGAATCGCTTAAGTTCACGTATAGCTAATGGATCATCAAAATGTTCACGGTTGCAATTTAAAGCACATTGTGCTGTACAAATTCTTCCGCATAAATATGGTAGTGGATTTGTTTCTCTTATCAAATCGAGAGACTCTTGAAATTTGCCTTCTGCTATTAATGATATATAACCTTGGACGTCAACTCCAGCAGGACATCCAACAACACAGGGCGCAGTGCCTGTTAAGAAAGGAACACATCCCATAAAATAACCAATCTCTCCTTTATCAGTTGTCTTTAATTCTGTTCCATCAAGGAAGCCTATCTTATTAGTAAACTTAATTTTATCTTCAGCCATCAATTTTGGTAGACTTGAATATACTCTCTCATAATTACAACTTAATAACCCCTCTTGTAAGGGTTTATACTCTGAAGCTAGAGAACGAAGATCCTTAATAATCTGTGTGAAATTTACTCCAGTGTCTTCCTTAGTCATTGGGCAATAAATTGAACATAAACTGCAGGTAAGACACTTCCAAATATCATTATTTTGCAAAGCTTCTTCTGGTGTTAGGAATGTTAAATCTGTAATTAGGCTACGTGGGTAAAAAATATCGAGAAAAGCAGTCGGGCATACATTATTGCATTTATTGCACGAATAACAATAGTTAGCAGCACTATTTACTTTTTTAAGCAACTCTATTGAAGCTACGTTCGTGATTTTTTCACCAGCTATTTTACCATTGGATTCAGTCATTTTAAGTCAAGAAAATTAGGTTTATTATAGTTTATTAAAAAGGTTGTTTAAATTTGAATATAACTATTATATTTTCTTTATAAAAAATTTATATTCGGTGATTATCAAGATGACCTTGAAGGCATGCAAATCCTAAGGCAATAACTGCAATAATTATTGTCTAAAATACTTTGGATACATTTGGATCGATCAATATAGGTAATTACACCATTTTCTTTTTCGATTGGAGTTTCATAAACAGAACCTCCTATACATTCTCTCACACAAACTCCACACTTTTCACAGAATTCTTTTAGTTCACTAAAGTCTCTTTCTTTTGTCTCAGGAATTTCTGCATCGGTGGTAATTATACTCCATCTCTGTCGAGGACCAAATTCAGGTGTAAGAATTAATCCATTTCTACCCAAAATACCTAAATTTGCAGCAGTAGCATGAGGACCATATAAAAGTTTTCCACCAAATGGATGGTGTGCTTCGCTTTTATAACCTTGTTCTTTCATATATTCTGCTAATTCAATTGTAACATCACCTAAAACCTTATAGACTCTAAATACTTCTATTTCGCAAATTGCTCCTGGAGCTTCCTTAATTTTGTCCCATTTCATTTCCATTCCGAGGACAATAGCATTTTTACCATAAACTTTTAGACCTTTAAAAATATAATTTTCATTAACAGGCGTATATCCTATGAGATCTACATCATGCTCTTTAGCTTTGTTCTCAAATTGCTCCCAAAAACCTGGTGTGGTATCTGTTTTTTTATTATTTTCATTTCCATATTTAGTTTTCCTTGTTTGTTGGAATCCCTTAAAAGTTCCTCTAAGATATTTACTAAATAAATTAGCAGTTTCTCGATCCAAGACTTCTGCTGGACCTAAACTCATATTAAATAGTTCTTTGGGAACAACAAAAACAAGATTTTCATTTTTACCAACATATGTCGGTTCAATCCCAGCGTCAGACATTCTTAATCAAGTACAATTTAAAATACTAAAATTTTTACTTGGTTTTATATTAAATACAATATAAAGATAATGGTTTTAAAGATAAATCCTCTTAAATATAGTTGCCCATTCTGCGGAAAAGGATTAGAATCGCAATTTTCTAAATGTTTTAATATATATTGTCAAGGACAGAAGTTTAATGTTGGAAATCTAGTTAGATATAGGTTAAATCCTGATTTGGGGATGGGACGTATAATAAAAAAGTTAGAAATCCCCACCTCAAAATCTTTAGATGAGGAAGATACTCATTTTATTACAAAATATAAAGTCTCATTTAGGAATAATATAATAAAAATAATCCATCCAATTGATCTTGTGCACTATGTTTTCGAACTTAACGATAAAATCGTTACTAAGCATGGAACCGGTTATATTAACACAAAAGACTTTTTGATTAAAAATGGAGTGATATCTTATGAATTTTTGATGGAAGATGGTAAGAAATCTCAAATTTTTGAGAATGAAATTTATTCAAAATATGAAACTCCTATAAAAACTCTGATTTCAAAACAAATTCTTGATCCTCCTAAGAATTTCTTAATTAAATATTGGGCAAATTTATTCTATTCTTATTATAAATCTTACCAAATTAAATGTATTACAAATTCACGCTTAACATTAATGCCTCACCAGATAAATGTCACTCATCGTTTATCTGAGGAACATTTTCCTAGGATTATTTTAGCAGATGAAGTTGGTTTAGGAAAAACAATCGAAGCAGGTATATATATTAAGGAAATGATGGCGAGAGATTTAGCAGAGCGTATATTAATTATTGTTCCTGCGTCACTAGTAAGGCAATGGCAATTTGAAATGCAAAATAAGTTTAATATTAACTTTACAATTTACGATGGAAAAAAGGTTAAAGAATTAAAACGTAAAGGGAGTTATAGACATCCAGAAATTCTTCAGAATCCTTTCTACTATGATAATTTAATTATATGTTCCCTTCAATTTGCTCGAAGTAGAAAATATATTGAATTATTATCAAGTATTTCATGGGATATTGTGGTATTTGATGAAGCCCACCATTTAAGGCGATATCTTATTAATGCTGCAACAGGAAATTATCGAGAAACTCTTAATTATGAATTAGCAAGAAATGCAAGTACAAACTCAGAAAGTATGCTATTATTGACGGCTACGCCCCTACAACTTCATTCATTTGAATTATTCTCTTTAATTGATCTTATTCATCCAGAAATATTTGAAAATTTCAGCGATTTTGAACATTTTAGAAAAAATATGCCTTTTATTAATTTATTGATTACAAATTTGAATAATATTGAAAAATTAAACAATTTCGAAGTAAAAAACACTTTAAAACTCCTAAAAGATCTTAGATATATAGATTCAAAGACAGACACTAACCAAATTCTTTCACAACTTAAAACTGATTCTTTCAAATTAAATTTATTGAAAAAGATTGAGGAAGATCATACTTTATCAAAATTTTTGATTAGAAATCGGAAAAAAAATGTGTTTACTGAAGAATTGTTGAATAAAAGAATTGTAAATACGATTATGGTACATCCTACAAGACAAGAATTGGATGTATATAATGAAATCCGTCTTTACCTTGCCAAAATTTATAACTCTTCGATAAGCAAAGAAAATGTTGGGATTGGATTTGTTATCACCACCCTTCAAAAATTACTTACAAGTTCAAAATTTGCATTTTTAAAAAGTCTTGAACGAAGATTGGACCAGATTGATAGATATAAAGACATTTTTCTTGATACTAATATAATAAAAGAAGCCAATCCTGAATTTTATGAAGCAGAATTAGAGGAACAATATCTTGATTCTGAAATAATTGGTATTTTCAATAGTAAAGCAGCAAAGAAAAAAGAAGAGGAAACAATAGATCTTCTTAATCAAGAAAGAATATTAAAAGAATTTTACGATAAATTAAAAGCTTTACCATATGATTCAAAATCAGATAAATTATTGGAACTTTTAAGCCAAATTAATTCACAAAATCCTAAGGAAAAGATAATAATCTTTACTCAATTTGTTGATACATTAAAGTATTTAAAATCTTTAATAGAGAGTCAAAATAATCACTACCATATTGAACTGTTTTATGGTGGATTAGATAAAACTCAAAAAGATGAATCAGTTGAAAGATTTAGGTCGAGTGAGAAATTTTCTATTTTAATCTCTACTGAGATAGGTGGTGAGGGCCGAAACTTTCAATTTTGCCGTGTTCTTATTAACTATGATCTACCTTGGAATCCCATGAAACTCGAACAAAGAATTGGGAGATTAGATAGAATTGGACAAGAATCACAGGAAATTTATATTTATAATTTCTTTATGGAAGGCACTGTTGAAACTGATGTAATTCATGCTTTAATTAAAAGGATTAATCTATTTGAAGAATCTATAGGGATTTTAGAACCAATCATAGGAAGAGTTGAAAAAGATTTTAAGAGTGTGATTTTTGCTGAATCAGATGGGAAAAAGAGAAAAAATCTAAACGAATTTTATCGAACACTCGATGATGAAATAAGAAAGGCAAAAGAAATTGAGATGCAGTTAGATGATTTAATGATTGATAAAAGATCTTTTCAAATGGAAGGATTAATTAGCTCATTAGCTTCATGTATAGATGTTAAGCTAACCCATAATGAATTGTATTTGCTAATGAAGTCTTTTTTCGATATTGATAACAATTTATATGGTAATTTAGAGGATACTCAAGTTACTTCAGAGAAATCCAAAGAAAATTTTAATTTCCTGTCAAAAATCATGTTAAAAGAAATAATATTGAAAAATCCTAAATATCGACTTGTAAATGAGTATAATGGAACATTTAATTTAGAATTTGCAAGGAAAAGAGAAGAAATTGATTTTTTTGCTTTAGGGCATCCATTAATAAATAGCATTTTGGATTTTTGTATAAGTGATGAATTCCACGGGAATTTTAGTTTATTAAATTTAAAAAGGCAAGAATTAGAAAAATTCTATAATATCAATTCAATTCAAGATAATCAATTATATCTTTTTATTTATACTGTTAAATTTCAAGGCTATATAATTGAAAATCAAATTTCTGCGATAATTGTTGATAAAAATGGGAATGAAGTCGAGCTGTTGGGTGAAATTATATTAAACATTGATAGATTTAATGAAATTTTTATATACAATGAAAAAAAGGAGAAAATCAATATAGATTATAGTCTCATCGATTCTCTACAGCAAAAAGCAAAAAAAGTAGCAAAATCAAAAACTTCAATATGGAAAAGGGAAATTAAAACTTTAAATGACAGTATATTTGAACGAGAGAAAAAGAAAAAAGAAAAAATATATCGTCATAAAAGAAGAACACTAAACCTTAAGCTTGAATCATTAAAATTGACATTAGAGCAAAAGAAAAATAGAAGACCTACTTCACGTCAGCTTCAAAACATAGAAAAAATAACAGAGGGAGAAAAAAAGCAAGAAAGATTAAACATGATTAAAAAATTGGAAGAAGAAATTAAATTTATCGAAGAAGACATTAAAATTAATGAAACAAAATTAGATGATTTGGCATTTGAATATGAAGATCTCAAAAATGAAATGATTAAAAGAAATAAATCAAAATTCTATACTAATCTTTTATCATTTGCATTACTTAAAATCGTTGATTAATTAGAGCCTTTACTTGGGTACTATATTTTTCAGCATTCTATTAGCTAGGTTTAAGAAAGCATCTTCCACATTTTCTCCTGTTTTTGCAGAAGTTTCAAAATAGAATGTTTTTCCTTTTTTAGCAAACGCTTCAGCGCTTTCTCGTTCATAAAATTCATCTTTTTTATCAATTAAGTCTACTTTATTTCCTATAAGTATAAAGGGGGTGCCTTCACCGGCATATTTATGCAAATCTGATAACCAAATCTCAAGTTCTTTAAATGTATGCCATCGTGAAAGATCAAAAACTATTACCGCACCATTAGCACCATTAAAAAAGCTTGGTCTTAAGAATTTATATCTATCTTGACCACCTATGTCCCAAATCTGTAATTTTACTGTTGAATTTGGATTAAAATTGATTATTTTTGATAAAAAGTCGGCACCAATAGTTAATTTATAGCGAAATGAGAATTTATTTTCAACAAATCGGTGCAAGAGTGATGTTTTTCCAACTGCTCCCGGTCCAATTATTATGACCTTAAATTTATAAAGTGCCATAATGGATACTCATGTTATAATACAATTCTAACAATTAATCTTAATGTGATATCTAAATATTTTCCAAAACGTCGAGTTTGAATAGAAATTAGTTTAATTGCGACAAAATCAAAAAAAAAGTAAAGAAAATCAATCATTAAAAACTTCTTTTATAATACTGTAGGCATTTAATATAGATGCTTTCATTCTTTCATTAAATTATATTTTTTGCCATATTTCTTGAATAACTTAGTTCCGCCTCCTTCTTGCAAAACTTGTATTGTAGCTTCTGAATTAATAATTTTCATTCCACCAACTATATCCACACCATAATCAAATAGAATGTCAGGGATCATACTGGCAGTTGGGCCAATTAAAATTATTTTTCGAGCTTTTCTCTTAAACTTTTCTAAGATAGATTCAAGAGTATTATTTATTAGAGTAGTTCCGGTACAAACCAAAATATCTGTAAATATTTCTTCATTTTTCATTTGGTCGAT
>JBHLPN010000121.1:0-8544 GCA_048939445.1 Promethearchaeota archaeon
TATACAATTTAAAAAATTTTTGGTATGAAGAAAGGAAATAAATTAAATAGGTAATGATTTTTATATATGAATTTTCTTGTAAGTCATAACCTTATTTTACAATAAAAAAGCCCGCTTCTAAAGAATCTTGCCTGCTTTTAAGAAAACTGTTCTAATTGATCTCACTCACAATGAAATGTTGAATATTGAAGATGAAGAATTTAATGAATTTCTAAATCTATTAAAAAGACTAGATCTTAAAATAAAGAAAAATAAGGATGGTCATATTACTAAAGAAGTTTTGGAGAATGTTGATCTTTTAATTCTTGGCAATCCAATTGACGATTTCTTTTCAAGTTTAGAAATTAGAAATATTGTTGATCACGTGAGAAGTGGAGGTGGGTTGTTATTATCAAGCGAATATGGAGCAGATTATCTCCAAAAAACTAATATTAATGATATATCTGGAAAGTTTGGAATTTTCTTTGAGAAAAATATAATTAAAGAGATGAATACTGACAATCAAAATTGTACAAGTATGTTACATATTCAGGATTTTTCAAAGGAGCAATTAACCAAAAATTTAAGAGAAGTTATAATTGGAGGTACTTGTTCTTTATATTTGAATAAAGAAGTGAAGCCCCTGTTGCAAACACATGACAAGTCTGTTTGGTCAGAAGTTTATAATGTTACATCTGAAGAATGGACAAAGGAGGAAGAAAAGCAACAAGTTATTGCTGCTTACACGGAATTTGGGCAAGGAAAGGTTGTCGCAATTGGAGATATAGATATATTTACTTCGAACTCAAGAATAGGTATAAATTCACTGGATAATCGTAAATTTCTACAAAACATTATTAGCTGGTTAATAGAACCTGTCAGAGAATCAAGAGTATTGTCATTTATCCTTGATCAACTTGGTAACCTCCAATATGAAATTAGAGAAACAAATAAAGTGCTTAATAATATTATTGAAACAATGACTATTTTAGAAAAGCGGATAAGTTATGTGGAGAAAAGTTCCAAAACTCGCAGGAAATCATCGGATTCAGAAGAGAATTCTGAAGTTTGATTTTTTTGGGAGAAAAAAGAAATCTAATTCTGTAAATCGAAAAATGAATTTATACTTATTTGTCAAATTCAGATACACCCAGTAAAAAAATAAAAATAATATTTTATTTCAAATTTATTTAATCATGATTGATCAATCTCATAATCAAATTTTTACTGCTTTTGAAGAGATTGCAAACAATTTTAACCGTAATAATCAATATTTTGATATTCTATATGATTCTTTATCAGCTGTATTCATAGAGAAAAGTCCATTTGCAGAGGATATTTCGGCTAATGTAAAGACTTCTGGGATAGCTGCTAGGACATTTGATGGATCTTGGAAGGAAATTGCTCTCGACGATTTTTCTAAACTTAATAGTGTTGTAGACAAATTACCTAAAGTTGTTAACAAAGGAGAAAAAATCGTTGAGTTTGACGGCTGGAAGTTAAACAAAGAATTTAAACCTAAAATTGATTCACAAGAAGTCCCGATTGAAGAAAAAATAAAAAAAATAAGACAAATTTTTAACTTCGTTCAAAATTATGATAAAAGAATTTTGTTATGTCAAGTAAAATATTTAGAATACGAACTTACACGAATTTTCGTTAATAATGAAGGAAGTCAATTAAGACAAGTTATTCCTCGAACAAGGCTATTTATTTTCCCTATTGTGAAAAAAGGTATAAAAGTCGATTTTGATCATTTTATAGTTGATGGCGAAATGGGTTTTGAAATTTTTGATGAAATTACTAATAATAAATTAGAACAAATAGCTAATAACTCTCTGGAGATGTTAGAAGCTAAAAAACCCCCTTCAGGGAAATTTACAGTAATAGCAGATCCTAGTATGGCTGGAGTTATTGCCCATGAAAGTTTTGGTCATGGATTAGAAGCTGATCAGGTTTTAAGAGGAAGAAGCTATCTAAAAGATAATTTAAACAAGAAAGTTGCTTCAGAAATATGTTCAATTTGTGATACACCATATGTAGAAAACAAATTAGGATCATATTTTTTCGATGATGAAGGAATAAAAGCAGGTAATAATAATTTGGTTGAAGATGGTATTTTGAAAAATTTCATTTATGACAGAAGATCCGCCTCTTTATTGAACGCAACTCCACAAGGAAACGGAAGAAGACAGGATTATGCTCATGTAGTGCATCCAAGGATGTCTAATACATATTTCAAACCTGGAGATTATGATTTAGATGAGATGATTTCAGAAATTAAAGAAGGAGTAATAGTAATTCATTCATATTTCGGTATGGAGGATCCCATAGGCGGTGGAATGCAATGCACCTCTAAGAAGGGATATTTAATTGAAAACGGTGAGAAGACAAAATTATTGAAGGGTATCGCATTATCTGGTTATGTTTTAGATGTACTACAAAACATTGATGCAATAAGTAATGATGCTACGGAATTTCATGGAGGTACCTGTGGAAAAGGCCATGCTGATGGAGTACCTGTAACCGATGGTGGTAGTTATATTAGAATAAAAGAAGTTCTTATTAGTCCGGGGTGATATATTAAATGTCGCAAGAAAAGTTGGATTTAATAGAGCAACAAATAAAATCTAAAAATATTACTGAATATGAGATTTTTCATGTTGAGCGTAAGAATTTTGAATCAATCTTTCTAAAAGATAAGGTTGATAATAAAAGAGAAATTAATGATTTTGAATATATACTACGAGTTCTAACCCAAAAAGAAAACCAAACTGGAATTGGATTAGTAAAGGGAAATTCATTAGAAATAAATGATATTGCACGAAATATTGACATATGTCTATCCATATCAAAAAATAATTTGAGTTCTAAATTTCACTTCCCTAACGAAGCATCTTTTCAAGATGTATTAATTTCAGATAAAAAAGTAATTCAGGATCCTCTAGCTATTAAAGACGATTTAGCTGAAGAATTAATATCTGAGATAAAACAATATCAAGAAGTTAAACCAACTTTTGGGCGTTTTCGGGTTCATATAGACGAAATTAATTTAAGGAATAGTAATGATCTTAAGTTGAGTACTTTAAAAACTTATTTTTTTATAGAATTCTCATTGAAAGCCCAAAAAAACCACAAATTATCAGAATACTGGCCATTTTTATTTATAAAGGAGAGAAATCATTTGAAATTTCCAGAGAGAGTAAAAAAATGGGTTAAATTGGCGCAAGATTCCTTGATAGCTCAACCTCCTAGACTAAATACAAAAGCAACTGTGATTTTTTCACCTGAGGTGTTAAGTCAAGCAATTAATCCAGTAATAGGAACTCATGCTTCTGGAAGAGGACATCATTTAAAACTCTCTAGATTTCAAATTGATGAAAGGGCTGCTTCTGATAATATAACTATTATTGATGATGGTTTATTGGAGGGAGGATTCAAGACTAATGGATGGGATGGTGAAGGTTCACCACATCAAAGGACTGAAATCATCAAAAATGGGATTTTTCTATCAAGGATATATGATCAAAAATTTGCATTACTTGAAAATCAAAGATCTACTGGAAATGGAATAAGATCAATGACAGGTGGTATTGATAATAGTGTGTCAAATTTTGAAATTTTACCTGGATCGATGAATTTTGATGAAATCATCTCAGAAATTAATGAAGGCTATTATATTGAACAATTCTCTTGGTTAAACCCTAGTATATTATCTGGGACTTTCGGAGCGGAAATTAGAAATGGTTATTACATTAGAAATGGTAAAATTGAACATCCAATTAAACTTGGAAATGTAAGTGGGAATGTATTTAAAATGATTAATAATTGCCAATATATTTCAAAAGAACGAGAATATTTTGAGAATTCGCTTTTTCCATATATGGTTTTTAACAATTTGACAGTTTCATCATAAAATAATTTTATTTATTACCATATCTTAATAGATATGCAAAGAAATTCAATATTTGATTAAAAAATAATTATAAGAGTGAAAATTATGGGAAAAGGTCTTCAAAAAGAGGCTAAACAATTAGGATTAACTAATCAGCCAAAATATACATTTTTTGGGCGACCAAGAAAACTAAAAATGAAATTTTCAAAATATAAACCAGATCTTGCTTATACAGTAGAGAATTGGATGAAAGAGATAGATCCAACAACTAAAGTGGATGAATCAGGAGGTGGGAGAAACAATACTTTTTATTTTATGTCACCTCAAATAAAAGTATATGTTGAAATAGCTGATAAAATGGCTGGAATGATCGTTCCTAATCCGGGTAATCATGCTATTCAAATAGATATTTATACGAATAATAAAGATTTTGTAAGGACAATCGTCAAAAATATTAGTGCTCTCTGGGAGGATGGAATTGTGCCTCATCTTGATATAGGGAAGCTTGAAAAGAAGTATAAAGTTAAGGGAGAGGATATCATTAACGCATGGAATGCTTTTCTTTAAAGAATTTAATATATAGATACTAATTTCTTAAGATTGCATTAAAAAAATTATCATTTTTCTTTTTTTTCAATATTAACTTCAATTAAGTTATAACTCATTGTTCCTAAGCCTATTTCCTCCGCAAATTTTAATTGTAATTCCCAATGTTTCGATTCTTTTCCATCTAGGTTCAAGTCAAATTCACCTGATCCGGGATCAAAACGCGGAGTATGCGAAAGCCATTCAAAAGGACCTTCTTTTGGAATTTTCTTGATTTCAGAGAGAATTGAATGAGGGCTAATTGATGATTTATGGATAAGATCCACAGTTGCTTTATCTAAAGCAACAGGATCTGAAGAAGCTAAAACTCCTATATCTGGAACGAATGGGATATCTGACCCTCCGCTACAATCACACTGATAGGTGATATCTATAGCATAATTAAGATAAAATATTTTATCTTTTCCAAAATAATCAACTACTCCTTTAGCGTTATCTACAAATCTATTAATAAAATCTTCTCTTGTAGATGAACCTGTTCCAATCACTCCTTTATCGCATATAGATCTACACATATAGCAATAACGGCATTTATCCCAATCTTTTTTAAGAACCTTATCAAATCCTTTACTTAAAGCACCAGTAGGACAAACTTTTATACATTTATCACAATTATCGACACATTTACTTAAATCATAATCAAAGTCTGTACCAAGGTGAGCACGTATTTTACCTCCTTTTGAAACACATCCTATACCTAGATTTTTTAATGCACCTCCAAAACCTGCTCCAGCATGACCTTTAAAGTGGGTCGCTAACACTAAATAATCAAATTCTCTTAAACGTCCAGCAACTAGGACTTCATTAAATCTCTTTCCATCAATTTTTTGAGAGATATAATCAATTCCTTTTTGCCCATCAAGCATGAGTATGGGAGCTCCCATTGTCTCATGAGTAAAACCATGTAATAATGCAACTTTTAAATATTCTTCCTCATTTGCCCTTCCAGAATACTCGGTGTGTATACCTGAAATATTTTCAGGCAATCCCCATCCACATGATTCTGCTACTGAAGGAGTCCCACCTAATTCTTTGATAAAATCACATAAAAATCGAATATAACTTGGACGAAGATATCTAGTATTTTCTAATGCTCCAAAGTGAGTTTTAATTACTACTTTATCACCCCTTTTAATTTTTTGTTCAATTCCAAGTCTTTTTAAAGCCATAGGTCCCTTAAACTTGCTCATACTCTGTTCATGAGAGTGAGTTCGAGCTGTAAAATAAAATACATCTGATTTCATTTCTTTTCACAATAGGAAAGTTCTATTTAATTCATACAAATAATTAGAGTTTATAAATTAGGAGAAAAAATATTTTAACACTAATTAATTCTATTAATATATTATATAAACACAATAATGACTCTGAATAAAAAATAGGATGGTATAATAATGGCTCGCTGCCCAGAATGCGGAGGCTTTATGAAATACCATTCAGCTATTAAACAAGTTGTTTGTCAATCATGTGGATTATCACTCACAAGACATGAGTTGGATAGATATTGGAAAAAAGTGAGAAGTGAAAATATTACAGAAGGAGATGACTTACAACAAAAGAAAAATCGGCGTAAAGAATGGCTTGAATGGTATAGTAAATCAAAATCCGAGAAAGAAAGTTATTAATAGCATATAAGGGTAAGAAGTTCTAAAAAAAAATGAAATCTATTTAGAAAATTTAAGAATGAGTCATTTTGTTTGAAACCGTTTGGTTTTATATTAACTACTAAATTTCCTTTCAAGAATATCCTCTAATAATTCTAATAACTTAGCAGCAGGTATGTCTAATAAAGTTATCTCTAAATGCCTTCCGCGTGTGGCATCCTCAATTCTTACTGTTTTAGATGCAACAATTTTTAATTGAGTAAGTTGACGTACATACTTTCTGAAACTCATTTTAACGTGAGGCTCTATTGAATAGTTTTCACATATCACGGTATATTCATCAAAAGCATCATCGACCAATGTGAATGGTTCTCCTTTACTAATTAAAGATCTTACAATTCCATATAATGCTAGAAGCTCCTGATCTTTTAATTGATCAACAATATCATTTCTAAAAGTAGGATACACATCATTTGAAGCTTCTCTGATAATATCAGCAGTAATACGATCAATTTCTTCCTTGTCACAATATGATCCGCTTTTACGTAAAATTTCGATACCATGTCTCATATTTTTATGATCAGCTACGATTTGTGAGACCATTATTACAAGATCATCATCAATAACATTTTCTTTTAATGCAAGTTCACTTCGATATTTCAAAATTTTCAATGATTCATCAAAATTATATGGTTTTAGAATAAGTTTTTCATTTAATCTACTTAATATCCGCTCAGTCTCAATATTCATCCAATCTTTAATCCTTGAAACTAGTAATAATGACAATTTGGCATTTTGATGACCAAAAGTTTCAGCAATATCTAATAATGCTAATACTTCCTCTGATTTTAAAAGGTGAATCTCATCAATAATTAATAACATATAACCTTGCTCTCGAATAAGTTGTGAGAGAATTAACTTTAAAGCCTCGTCATCTGAGAAGCCACGTCCGCTGCCATGTTGATATTTAGCGAGGAGCTCCCTGATAATCTTACTTTTAGAGCGAAAATGGATGCAATTAAAATATTCTAAAAATAATTTAATATCATTTTCAATTGCTATTGTTCTAAAATTTTTGCCAAAATACCTCGCGGTACATGTTTTTCCAACTCCTCCCTTCCCTAAGACCAAACAATTAATAGAAGGTTGTTCTTTTTCTTCCATAATCCTCCTATAATTGAATATCAATGATTTTAAAGCTTCATCGCGACAATATAGTTTTTCTGGAACATAACTTAAATCAAGAGAACTTGCTTGTCTAAAAACCGACTTCTTCATAAATTGTTTTCTGAATTCATCCTCATCCATGGCAAATCGATTAAATCTGCTATATTATTATGATGTATAAGTAATAAAAGAACAATTTAAGTATAAATTTTCTTATACATGTTAAATTATGTTTTTACTATATAAAACTTATTAATTAAAAAAAGAGATTTTCCATCTATAATTTATCTAAATTGCTTAAAGGATGCATTTGAGAATATGATTCTTTTAACTTAGTTATATCATTCTTAGCATAAATTCGTGTCGTATTTGGACTAGAATGACCCAAAATATCTTGTAATTCGCTAATGTCCATACCTGAACGTCTTAGATGGGTTGCTCCTGTATGTCTGAAAACATGAGGCGTGATAATTTTAGAATTAGCAAATCCACATTTTTCTTTCATTGTTTTAATATCTAATTGTATAACTCGAGGGGTTAATTTTTTATTCCTTGTATTAACTAGAAGATAATCTTCAGAATCATAACTTATCCTGTTTTTAAGGTGTTCCTTAAATATCTCTAAGGTTTTTTGATCAACAGGTACAATTCGCTCCTTATTTCCTTTTCCCCGGAGACGAATATAACCTCTTTCAAAATCAATATCTCTAACTCTTATATTACATAACTCACTTACTCTTGCCATTGTAGAATATAATAACCTAATAATTAAATAGTAACGTTGACTTTTTCGAGAGTTGAATAAACGATGATCCTTCAATTTATTAAAAATCTCTTCCATATCTGAAATTCTTAAAAACTTAGGTAAACTTTCTTCTAACTTGATTTTTGGTGTTTTTATCGTATTCATAGGATTTTTTAATAGGAATTCATTTAATTCTAAAAACTTAAAAAAAGCCCTCATACAAGCTATTTTTCTTCCAATCCCTTTTTTAGAATAGTTCAATTCACTTAATTTTTTTAAGAATAAACGTATTTTTTGTCGTAATAGGGGAGAATTAATTTGAATGTCTCCTACAAGTTCAATAAATTTTTGAAGATCGTAACGATATGCCTTAATAGTGGAGGAAGCACACCCTTCTTCAACTTCTTTTGCAATTAAGAAGTCTTCTATAAAATCAGAAATTTTATAGTTATCCATGATGATTACTATATGATCGGGATATTACATAATAGAATGTAATATCTAAGTAACATGCAATGGGAGGATATATTTCAGAAGGGATTTTAATA
>JBHLPN010000403.1:0-2699 GCA_048939445.1 Promethearchaeota archaeon
CTTGTAATGATAGTAAAGTAAAACCTTTTCTTTGGTCCTTTATATCAGGAATAAGTGAACCATTGGGAGCAATAATTGTTGCATTATTTCTTTTTCCTTTTATTAATGACTATGTCTTAGGTGCTATGTTAGCAGTTGTAGGAGGTTTTATGATTTATATCTCCTTGGATGAATTACTTCCAATGTCTCGTTCTTTGGGTAAAGAACACTTATCAATTTTAGGAATTGCAACAGGTATGTTTGTAATGGCCATAAGTTTAGCGTTATTATAATATATATTTAATATAAAATTCTTGAAAGTTTAATAGTCAAATTCATATTGCCCAACCTTTATTTTTTGAGTTAATTTTTCTCCTTGTCTTCTTTTACAAACTTCTATTAAGTTCAAAACATTGTAACCTCTCTTTTTTAAAAAGGAGATACTCTTATCATTATTTGGATGCACCCAATTATATACAGTATCACAACCTATCTCCTCTGCTAGGATTTCTGCTTTTTCATAAAGGGCAGAACCTACTCCTTTTCGTCTTGCTTCAGGGATAACATAAAGAGATTCTGACCAGATTATGTTGTCATGGATTCTACAAACATGATAACCAATTAAATTGTCCTTATCTCCCTCTGCAACAAAAATGGGATATTTATTTTTTTGATAATGTTCTAATTCCTCTTTAGCAGCTTTTAAATCAATAATCCGTTTAGTTCCCTTCAGATTTGCCAATTCAATTCTAAATTGACCAATCAAATTGATTACTTCTCTCCCATCATTTAAATTATATAGCCTTATCCTCATTGAAATGACCTTCTCACGCGGTAAGGTTTTTCCAATAGAACCTGAAAAAGAAAAAGAAGGAAAAAGTTAGAGGAATTATTATTCTTTCACTTTCCTCAAAATTGAGGAAAGTTCAGTTTTAAGTAAATCTCGTATTGCTACGCGAATTACCTCTGAACGATTGGGATACAAGTTCATATTAACTAATTCCTCTATACCGGTAAGATATGCCTCAGGAATATGACAGGTTATTAGTTTCATTTTTTTTTATAAAACCCCTTTTAATATGCTAAACTTCTAGTTTTTTGTTATAATTTACAAACTTTGATAAGATAATATATGAGTATAATACTACGATAATATATCTAATTTAGTTTAGTATATAATTTGCTAAATCTACGTGAAATTATAGGTTGCATGAGAGAAAACTTTAATATTTTTCTGCTTTAAAACAATTAAATTCGCAGAAAAAATAGTCTAATAAATTAAGAATGAATAAGTTAGTTTTAGTTGATGGAGCTAAGGGTCATACTGGGACGTTTCTGATAAAGGAGATAATTGAAACAAAGCCAGATTGGAGGATCGTAGCGACAGATTTGCCCACAGAAAAACGAAATGAACTAATGACAAAAGAAACAATTTTTGGTGAAAAATTCAAGTATATGACTGATATTTTTGAAGATGATCGAGTTAATTTCATCCCTTCTGATCTAACTGACACCGAAAGTCTAATTAAATTATTTAAAGAGAGGAAATATAATATAATTTTTCATATAGCAAGTTTATATGATTATTTTGCTCCATTAGATCTTCTTAGGAAAGTAAATGTGGAAGGTATAAGAAATCTACTTGAGATTGTGTGTAAAACTCAAGATTTGGGAATATTAAGATTTATTCACTGGAGCACATGTGGTGTTTATGGTGAACCAAAATACCCAAAAGATAATAATGGATATCCTATCCCTTTTGATGAAAATGCACCATATGATCCCCCTAATAACTATAGTATAAGTAAAATGGAGCAAGAGAGGGTCTTGAAAGATTTTATTGATGAATATAAATTGAAAGCTACGATTATTAGACCTGCTCCTATAATAGGACCATATCAGATCTATGGTGTTTTCCATTTAATACAAATTGTAAATAAGGCTGGATTTGGTCCAGGTATTCATATATATCCTAAAAGAAAACGCTTAGCGATGCCCCTAATTCATGTAGAAGATTTAGTGAGAGCAGCGGTATTTTTAGCAGAAAATGATAATTCTATTAATGAATCCTATAATTTAATTATTGATCCATGTTTTCAAGAAGATTTTCTCGAATTTCTTGCCGATCTTCTGAATGTGAATTATTTTAATTTTCCAGTATGGTGGCCCTTTTATAAATTCTCAGCAAAACTCCTTTTATGGCTTAGTAAAAGAAAAGATAAAAAAGCAAGAAAATTAAATTCCAGACCACCAGTCGATTTATCTATGGCAGGCTATACAACTCATCAATATCTTTTTTCTAATAAAAAAATTAAAGATTTAGGATTTAAATACAAATTTCCAGATTATAAAAGTGCTACTAAAGATACCGTTGAGTGGTATCTAAAAAATAATTGGTTAGAAAGTGAAGAATAAATGGGCTTTATAGAAGGATTGATCATAAGTTTTGTTGCTGGTTGGATAAATTCTTATTTATATCGTAAATATTTACGTAAACGAAATAAAGATTGGATAGTTTTTCTTGCAATATTTTTTCTCTCAGCACTATGGACTATTGATAGCTTAATATTTTTCGAAATAATTGACATATCTTGGTTAAATTTTCTTCCCTGGGTAAATATACCACTAATCGAAAGCGGTAAATACTTTTTATGGAATTCTTTTATAGTATTCGGAATCGATTTTCAAATTACTCATCAACCTGGAATGGAGATAATAGC
>JBHLPN010000404.1:0-2697 GCA_048939445.1 Promethearchaeota archaeon
GGTATTTTATTTTCAACTTTTTCAAGAATCAATCGCTTAGATGAGCAATTGGTGGAACAAACGCCACAACCAATACATAAATCTTTTTTTAATTCTAAGTTGAATTTACCCCCCTCCTCAATTGAAGGAAAGATAGCATGAGTTGGACATAAATCCACACAACGGTAACATTCGGTACAATCTATTGATTCATCAATTTTTACCCGAAAGTTAGAGAAAGCAAGTCCATGTGTTCTATGAAACTTAGTTATTCCTTTTAAAATACCACAATGTTCTTTGTCACAATTACAGATAAAGTCAGGGGTCTGAGCGTTTAGCGTGCAATGCACCATACCTTTTTTTTCGCATTGAATCAATAAGTCTAAAGCTTCTTCTTTTGTTAGCCTTTTTGCCATTCCATTTTCAATAAAAAATTCAGCACCCATATCAAATGCCATACAAACATCTATAGGCATTTCATTGGGATATCCAAGAGCTTCTGCTTTAGTTCGGCAGGAACATGGCATCACGGAAAAAGCAGTGTATTTGTTGATTAGTTCTTCAACCTCTTCAAATGGTAATACTTTTTGTGAAACAATTCCTAAATCTTCGTTGAGTTCGATCACTTTTTCAGATGTTTTTGAAGGAAGGACTCTAGGAAACGGGTAATTTGATGCTCCTGCTGTTGGAATAATATATCTATTCAAATATTTATCAAAAAGTCTAGCCAGTCTTTTCAATTTCTCCTCTGAATAAATTTTTGGATTACTAAATACAAATTCAAAAATTCCAATTACAGTGGGCCAAAGTGCAAATTTTGCTCTCTTACGGGATTTTCCCATTTTAAACATTAAACCTCTATCTGCTAGGGAATTTAAAATTTCAATAACTTCCTCAATTGGTTTACCGCTTCTTTGAGATATTTCTATAGGGCTGGCTTGATCCATGAGTGCTGCTTTAAAATGACTCATTATCTCAGCTTCTTCCTCTGTAAAGAGTTCTTTTAATATTTTCATGATATCAGGTGATTTTGGTGTTCTTGTAGGCCATTTATCCATCCTTTGCCTTAATAATTCGTAAAAATCTTCAACCACAATAGTTCTTTCTGTCATTTTATAAATACCATAAAATTTTTTAAATCAGATAATATTAAGCTAAATCTTCATTTAAATTTGACTTTAATATTAAAAAGAAAAGGATTGAAAAGCAAAAATCAAATTAAAAAGTTTTAAAGATTATTTCAGAAGACATTTGACCTTAAAATATAATTTTAATTATTCTCTTGAAAAATAATTTTTATTAGGAGTATTTTTAATTTAGTAAAAATTCATTCTAAATATCATTTTGATAATAACTAAGTGTAATCAGATAAATTGAGGGGATGATAATCAGGTCAAGTAAATTAATGTCATTAGAGGATGCAATTTCAACATATGTTCAAAATGGAGATCTAATAGGTTTTGGAGGATTATCATTTTGGAGAAAACCAATAAGCGCTTGTAGAGAGATAATTAGACAAGAAAAAAAGAATTTATCAGCCTGTACTTTTGTGGGTGGAATTGAAATAGATATGCTTATTGCTGGAGGTTGTACTTCGGAAGTAAGAAGTTGTTTTGTAGGAATGGAGATTTTTGGAATGGCTCCACATTATCGAAAAGCAGTAGAAACTGGCGCGATCAAAATATCGGAAGAAAGTGAAGCAACTATCGCTTTAGGATTAAGGGCATCCTACTTGAAAGTACCATTCATGCCTTTAAAAGGAATCATAGGAACTGACATGCCAAAAGTAAGGGATGATATTAAAGAAATCGAAGATCCTCTTGGTTCAGGAACTCAAGTTATGGTTGTACCTAAAATAGATCTAGATGTCGCAATAATTCATGTACCTTATGCTGATGAATTTGGCAATGGAAATATTGCTGGAGCTGTATGGATGGATGCTGATATGGGAAAAACAGCAAAAAAAACTATTATTATATGCGAAAAATTAGTGGAAACAGAAGATATCCGCCACTTACCAGGAAAAGCACAATTACCCATTCAAACTACCAGTGCAGTTGTAAAAATGCCTTTTGGGGCGCATCCAACCTCATGTTATCCATTCTATACCTTTGATCCACTTCATATTCAATGCTATTTAAAAACTGAGTTTGAAGAATATAAGAAAAAATTCATAATAGGTAGAACTCCTACTCAATATTTTGAAGAAACAGGTGGAATTCAAACTATTTTTAACATTTTATTATAGGAGGTAAAGATAATGAGTGAATATTCAAAAGATTATACAATTGATGAGATGATGACCGTTTTAATGGCAAGAGAAGTTAGAAATGACGATGTAATGATTGTTGGAGTTGCAACTCCTATGGTTTGGGCAGCATTCACATTGGCAAAAGTAACTCATGCACCTGATGCAATATACCATTACATAATGGGGAATACGTTTGTTTTAGAACCTCGCCAAGTAAGTTTACTTTATCTTGAAATGAATACAGCAAGAGCATATCGATTTCAAGACAGTGTAGAATGTACACTAGAATCTCTTCCCTCCGATAAACTTACAACCATTGAATTCTTTAGACCAGCTCAAATTGACCAATATGGGAATAGTAATAATATATGTATAGGTGATTGGATTAAACCTAAAATTAGACTTCCCGGAGCTGCTGGTATTCTTGATTTTAGCATGTTTTATTCTCGCGGTTCTTTTCTTTATAC
>JBHLPN010000122.1:0-8517 GCA_048939445.1 Promethearchaeota archaeon
CTCCAATTATTAAACCCATAGTAATAGCAGTTATCAATAAAAATCCTAAGATTGTAAGAAGACCTATAATATTTATTACAAAAATAACCTGTAATAACCACATATAAAGACCTGGAAGGATTGTATCTAAAACACCTATAATAAATCCCATTTTAATTCCAAACTTTAAAGGTGATTCGTCAGGATCTCGGAATTTCAAAGCAAAATATACGCCAAAAAATATCCCTATAGCCAATTCTACGTCTTTAAACATCACTACGCCATACCATAGAGGGTTTTCCTCTGTTGCGGGATTTATAACAACTAAAATAAACGTAATTAGAGCAGCAAGGATAATACCAGAAGCTTTATAATTTTTTTTAGCTAATTCTAACAAGCCAGAAATTTAAATCACATAAATTAATATTTTCTTCTGAAGTAATTTACAGAAATTATAATTAAGAAAAAACAATTATATAAGAAAGTTATTATTCATTTTAGTTATTTGTTGGTACCAGGTATATCTTTTCCTTTCGTTATAGTTTTTATTACAACTTTTTTTACAATATTCGCAGGATCCGCTAGACTTTTTAAGCCTTCTCCAGCAGCTTGAGCAGCTGAACCTAAAACATCACCTGTAATAGTGCCTCCACCAGCAACTTCTTGTGCTATAACGCCCACAGCAGGTGTTAATACCGCCGAAACAACTGTAGTTACAGCAGCTATTGCTACCACTTTTGCTATCTTTTTCGCGATAGGACCTGCGCCTTTTCCTTTTGCTTTCTCATCATCTTCAACAGCTTCTAATGAACGCTTAAGCCCTTTGATTAACTTATTTAATGCTTCTTCTTTCTTTTCCTTCTTTCCTTTATAATAAATACCATCTTTATGAGCAGATTCTAAAAATTTTGTTAATGATTTATACTTTTGAACTTTTTTATATCCATTCCAATCTTCTTCTTTGAAACTTGTCAAAATTGTATTACAAGGTTTTCCCTTATTAACTTCATAAACAAAAATTCTAGGTTCTTTTTTATCACTTAAAAACACAGCCTCATAAATGGAATCTCCTATTTCTTTTTTCTGTCCTATTAAAATTCTAAAATTAATTTTATCTGTTTTACCAATCAGACCTTTTGAAAATTTAGCTAAAGCAACTTTTCCTTTCTTTGTCTTCATTTCTTCTTCCATTACGGTATCAGATCGCTTTTCTTCAAAATAATCACTCAATACTTCAAAAGCTTCTTTAAAAACTGTTTTAACTTTATCAATTTCTTTTCCCATATACCCCATCCCTTAATTAAAATATTACTAGTCAAATCTTAGTTATAATAAATATCAAAAATTGGATATTTATGTTTATGTGTTTTAAGGAACTCCAAGAGTTATATAAGTGGGGGCGAAAAGAGGTTTACTGAGTTGGGGGAATTTTAAATTTTTTTTTAACTCTTTTACCATAATAACATTATTTTGTATCTTAAAAAAATGCATTCCTTTAAATGCTCGGTTCAAATAATCAGCTTTGAAACTAGATACAAACAATAATGCTCCTAAATATCTCTTTGTTGCTGCTTTAATAATCTTATCAATTAAATAAATATAACCTAGATATAAATTCTGTAGGTCATCAAATATATCTTGATCAAGAAAAACTTCATGAATAATTCCAGCCTTTAATTTTAACCTATATTTCTGAGCATGAACTTTATGATGTGTGATAACAGCGCCCCCTATTATATTTCCATTTTTTCTAATAATTATATAAGTTGGTTTTAGAGATTTTGTTGGAACCTTTATTCTGGCCCAAAATAATTTTGATTTATCGTATACTGGATAGCCATCATAATTTTTTGGGCTGATTCTATTTATAGCATTCATGTATTCAAAATGTTTATTATTAAAATTAATTTCATATGAAAAATCTTTAAAAAATTTCTTTAATTTTATTCTTAACCTATTTAAAAATCGTGGTAAATAGGAGTAGGTAAAGAAAACAGGATATAATATAGCCAACCCAAAGATATTTTTTATAAAATGAAGAATATTTGGTATTTGTACAAAAACGTATTCTATTTCAACATCAAAATAACCAAAATTTTGATAAAGTCCGCTTCTGGCAAAACCTCTTAATCCTGTACATAACATTGAAAAATCACATCCTTTTTCCTTCATGTATTCAATAGAATTTTCCAATAATTTTGATGCTATTCCCCTTCTGGAGTAATCAGGATGAGTAGAAACATCATTAATATCCCCTATTAAATATTTTCTCTGTCCAATAGGTATTGTTTCTAATAAATTAACAAGGATCGCTCCAACGATCATTTTTTTATCAATATCTTCTGCAATTTGACACATCTCTGGTTCAAATCCAGGGGATTTTACATATCTCCAATGCCAACTAGTAGGAGTTCTTACGACGACACTTTTTTTAAATGTTAGATTAAATAATTCTGCCAATTGCTTTTCATCGCCTTCTCTATAATGCCGAAAAATTATGTTTACCATATGAGCAATTATTCTTGTATAATGTTTTTATAAAATCAAACTATGAAAAATTAGCTTTTTTAAGCAAGATTTCTATACTTAAATATAATTAAAACTTACTTAATAATTAAAGAAAATTTATTCTCAATAACATAAATATAAATTGAGTTAAATGAGTGAAAGAATAACAGAAATTCTGGATAGTCTTAAGGCGATAAAAGGAGTTCACGGTGCGGCTCTTATTGAGAAATTTGGATTGATAAAAGGAAGTGCTTTACCTGGTTGGGTTGATCCTGAAGCTGTTGCGGCTATGGTAACACTTATTCTAAAAGCAAGCCAAAGGGCAACCAAAGAATTAGAACAAGGACAGTTTTTCAGTGCTATTATTGAATCTGAAAAAGGGAAAATACTCTTTAGCGAAATTAAAGGAAACATTTTAACAATTATTACTACTCGTGAAGCAAAATTAGGTATAATTAACTTAAAATTAGATGCTGCTAGTTCAGCCCTTCAAGCATTGATTTAATTTTTATATTCTTTTTTTTAAAAATTTTGACTTGAGTGCGCTCCTTTCCATCTTTAAATTCTTTACTTAAGATTTAAATCTTGATTAAAATAATTATTTCTTAATAAAATTTGAAGGTGACCAATATAGTGATTATAAATTCTGAAGGCAAATTTGATAATAATTATTATCTAATAGACGGTTTAACAATGGGAATGCAAAAATTTCTTTCAATTTATATTATTGAACATAATGGAATGCGTTTATTGATTGATGTTGGAGAAGTATTGAAAGTTCGTAAAATTTTGAAAAAGCTTAAAGATTTAGGGCTTTATCCTGTTCACAAAATCTTATTAACTCATTCTCACTGGGACCATGCTCAAGGGATTTCAAAAATAATTAGTTCAATGAAAGATCTGGATATTGAATTATTAGCTTCAGAAAATGCCGTAGAAAATTTGAAAAATCCTGAAAAAATGATGGAAGGATTTGAAGGTATGGGTGATGTATATCCTTTTGATGGAGAGATTACACCGCTAAAGGAAGGTGATATTCTTGATATAAATGGACTGGAATTAGAAATTGTTAATTTTTTTGGACATACTATGGATTCTATTGCACTCTTAGATAGAATAAACAGTAATATATTTGTTGGGGATGCAATTTTAGAGAGATTAGACCAAGATGCTTTTTTTGTACCTTTAATGCCACCCGATTTTCATGAAGAAGAACTTCTAAAAACATTTGATAAATTACGAAATATGAGGGAGGAATTAAACTCTATCTCTTTAGCTCATTTTGGAGTATGGAAAGACGATCATTTTGTACAAATATTAGATGAGATGGAAGATTTATATCATAAAGTCAAAAACTCTTTAATTGAATGGTATCATGAAGATCCATCAATTGACTCTATAACAAATAAATATTTTAAAACATTTACGCCTAATTCTAAAATTTGGAATGAGAAGCTATTTGTATTTCTTGTTGACATGATGATGAATGGTTTAAAACTAAGCGGATTTATTGAAGGATAAATTATATCCCATTAATCAAATTTTTTTTTTAATGAATAATACCTTTCTCTTTGAGAAGCTCAATTAGGATTTTGCGGGTTATATGTGGATCTGCTTGTCCTCTTGTTTTAGACATAATTCTCCCGATTAATGCTTCTATTGCTTTAGGATTATCAATACAATCATTAACAATCGTGGGGTATTCTTCAATTACTTCATTGCTTAATTTCTTAAGGAGTATATCATCAGAAATTCTTTTTTTACCTTTTTTTTCAAGTATCTCAGAAATTGAGAAGCCATCCATCATATCGTTTATAATTGTTTTAGCTATTTTTGTTGTTATTTTTCCTTCATTGATAAATCGGATTAAATCAATGATTTGATGCGGATGAAGTTTTGTATCATTTATCGTCTTGTTCTGTTCATTTAACCACCTTGATACATCGTTCATTAACCAATTGCAATATAGTTTATACTCAATCGGTCCAAATGAAGCATCAGAATTTACACCATCTTCATAAAAATCAGCTATATTTTTATCTAAAACCAAATTATCTGAATCAAATTCAGATAAATTATAATCTCTACGAAGTCTTTTTGATCTCTCAACTGGCATTTCAGGTAATTCATCCATAACTTTTTGAATAAATTGATTATCAATTTCTATTGGAACTAAATCTTGCTCAGGAAAATAGCGATAATCTGCTTCAAATTCTTTTGTTCGCAATGTAATTGTTATTCTTCTTTTATCGTCCCAATGTCTCGTTTCTTGTAATAGTTCTTTTCCTCTTTTGAGTAAGTTTTTTTGCCTTATAATTTCATGCCTTAAGGCGCGTTCTACTTCTTTAAAACTGTTGATATTTTTGACTTCACTACGTTCATGACCCCTTATCGAGATATTTGCATCTACTCTTACTGATCCTTCAAGATCGAGATTTGAAATTCCAGAATACTGGACAATTGATTTAAGCTGTTTTAAAAATTCACGAGCTTCTTCAGGTGAATCTATTACAGGTTCTGTAACAATCTCTATTAAGCAGACTCCTGATCTATTGTAATCTACTAATGTATATGGAGATGTCGCTATACTACCTTTATGAACTAGCCTTGCTGGATCTTCTTCTAAGTGAATTCGATTCAATATTATATCTTTTTTGTGTGAATTTAATTTAATGGTAATTTTCCCTTCATCTGCAAAAGCTCTTCCTCCCGCTTTATTGTACTGACTAATTTGAAAACCTTTAGCTAAGTCTACGTAAAAATATTGTTTTCTAAAGAACCAAAACTTTTGATTTATTTTACAATTTAATGCTATTGCCAATTTAGTTGCAAATTCAATAGCTTTCTTATTAATTACTGGAAGTGAACCAGGTAACCCTATACAAATAGGACATACATGTGAATTTGGTTCTGTACCACGATAATCATTACTACAGCTGCAAAAGAGTTTAGTTTTGAGATTTGTCAGCTGAATATGGACTTCTAATCCAATTATTACTTCATTCTTTTGACCACTCAAATTATTTACCTCCTTTTGTAACTGGGGCTATTCTTCGATAAATGTTTAATTCTTGTTCTAATTGATACCCAATATTAAGAATTCCTTTTTCATCAAAGTAATCACCAATAATTTGAAAGCCTATAGGTAAATTGTTACTATCAAAACCACATGGAATAGATAATGCTGGGATACCAGCTAGGTTAACGGGACATGTTAAAATGTCTGCTATATACATTTGTAAAGGATCATCAATAAATTCTCCAACTTGAAAGGCTGTGGAAGGCATTGTAGGACAAACAATAGAGTCACATTTTTTAAATGCCTCAACAAAATCATTCTTTATTAAAGACCTAACTTTAAGAGCTTTAATATAGAACATATCATAATATCCTGCTGATAATGCATATGTTCCTAAATAGATTCTCCTTCGTACTTCTGGTCCAAATCTCTCACCCCTTGTTCTACTAAAAACATCATAGACATCACCAGAAAGATTCTCACTTATATTACCATATCTCAAACCATCATATCTCGCTAAATTTGAGCTAGCTTCACTCATGCATAATAAATAGTAAGTAGCTACTGTATATTCTAGATGTGGGATCGAAATATCTATTGTTTCTGCTCCTAGACTTTCTAATTTGTTGATGGCTTTTCTTACTAAACTTTCTACTTCCCTATTAACTCCTTCACCAAAAAACTCCTTTGGTATTCCTAGAATTATATTATCAATTGGGTTTTTTAATTCTTCGGTGTATTTATCAACTTTCACATCAACTGATGTAGAGTCAAGTGGATCTTTTCCCGCTATAATTTCAAGCATTAAAGCTGAATCATGAACACATTTAGTAATTGTGCCAATCTGATCTAATGAATTTGCGAATGCAATTAATCCATATCTAGATACCCTTCCATATGTGGGCTTTAATCCAACTGTTCCACAAAATGCAGCTGGACATCGAATACTTCCTCCAGTATCACTTCCCAATGCCAATATTGATTGTCCTGATGCGATGGAGGCTCCAGAACCTCCACTTGAACCTCCAGGAACTCGTGAAATATCCCATGGATTTAATGTAGGACCATAACAACTATTTTCTGTAGAACTACCCATGGCAAACTCATCCATATTAGTATTCCCTATATGTATTGCACCTTCTTGTTGAACTAATCGTTCAATTACGAATGCATTATAAGGAGGATGATAATCTTGTAATATTCTTGAACTACACGTAGTTGGGAAATTTTCAATACAAATAAGGTCTTTATTTGCTAATGGTAAACCATATAGTTTACCAATTTTCTTACTTTTTTTTAAATCATAATCTAGTAGTTCTGCTTTTTTTAATGCTTTATCTTTAGATAAATTAACAAATGAATGTAAAATTTGCTCAGTTTCCTCTATTCTTTGAAATGTAGCTTCTAATAGTTCTTGAATTGAAATTTCCCGATTCTTGATTTTCTCAATAAGTTCATATGCCATATATTCATAGAATTTCATTGGATTAAAGCTAAAATTATTTAAGCGTTTTATGATCAATAAAAAATAGTCATTAATTAATACTTAAGTTTAACATCTATTTTTCTATATTAAGGTGCTTTTCTTAACATAGTTCTAGGAAATGGAATTGCATCTTTTATATTATCTATTCCACAAAGCCACATAACGACTCTTTCAACGCCCACACCATAACCAGAATGAGGGACACTGCCATATTTTCTTAATTCAAAATACCACTCATATTTTTTCGGATCTTCTCCATCAGCTTCTAATCTTTTTATCATATCATCAACTAATAAACTTCTTTCAGACCCACCAATAATTTCGCAATATTCTTCTGGAGCTAGCATGTCAAAACATAATGCTTCTTTAGGATTTTCTTCGCTAGGTGGTTTATAGAAACCCATAATTTTTGTTGGATAATGTGTGACAACAACAGGAACCTTAAAGTGATCTGCGATTTTAGCTTCTTCAATTGTTCTCAAATCTTTACCCCAAGGGATATTCATTTTATATTTCGAATTAAGGATTTCTAAAGCTTCTGAATATTTAATCGTGGGGTATTTTGCCTTAGCATAATGCTCTATTAATTTAATATCTCTCCCCAAAATCTCAAGTTCATTTCTGTTTTCTTCTAATACTTTTTTAACAATAAACCTAATTTCATCCTTAGCAACTTCTGTAACTTCATCAAGTTGCATCCACGCTGCCTCCATTTCGGCCATCCAGAATTCTGATAAATGTCTTGAAGTTTTTGATTTTTCTGCTCTGAAGGTTGGTCCCATGTTATAAATTTTACCTAATGAGAAAATACCAGCTTCAGCATATAATTGCCATGTTTGACTAAGATATGTGATATCATCAAAATATTTAACCTCAAAGAGAGTTGCACCACCTTCAGATTGACTTGGTTGGAAAATTGGTGCATCAAATTCATAATACCCATTACTTCTAAAAAATTCATGAATTGCTCCAACAACAGTATGTCGTATTTTTAATACCGCATTTAGTTTCCTTGATCTTATCCAAAGATGTCTATTATCATATAAAAGTTCAGGGGATTGATGTTCTGTTATTGGAAACGGTTCAGCGATTTGAATAACTTCTAAATCTGACACAGAGACCTCATAACCAGTTGGAGCTCTATTATCCTCCTTTAAATCCCCTGAAACCTTAACTGAAGATTCAATTGTTAACTTTTCAGCTCTCTCAAATATCATTGGGCTCTTATCTTTAGATATTACACATTGAATTATGTCAGATTCATCCCTCAATACAATAAATACAAATTTATTGGACTTTCTTTCTCGATAAACCCAACCTCTTAAATTTACACTAGTAGAACCCCTCTTGAGTGCTTCTTCAATTGTAGTATATTCTGGATTTTTCATATCACTAGTTCAATTTTGATTATTAATATAACCTTGAATATTATAGATTTCAAAAAAATTTAACTGATTGTTCAATTATTCGAAAATACAAAATTTAAAAACTTTGAATATTAAAGTATAAAAAGCAAGTCATTATA
>JBHLPN010000405.1:0-2692 GCA_048939445.1 Promethearchaeota archaeon
CAACAATTAATATTAACACTATTCCCAAAATAGTGAGAGTTGATTTAAATCTTCGAATCATTTTTCTTTTGCTTCTACTTTTTTCATACTCGAATACTTTATTTGTTAAATCTTCGTCCGTAGAACCGGGAACAGCGATAAAATTAAGATTTTTTCTAATCCATGAGAGTACATTCCTAGAAGTGCTTACTTCTTTCTCTACTTCAATTTCTTCTGGTATTTCAACCTGATATGGTTTTTCCATAAATCATTTCACTTGAAATTTTTTTAATGAGTCTTAAATTATATTATTTTATTTTTTAAGTTTTAAAGATTTTTGTTTATTGTAATAAACATCTTAATATTATGAAAAGATTTATCGTTAAAGATGATTCATAAATCTTATTGATTTTAACTAATACCTTCTAATTGTCTCAACCAACTTGAATTTATCTTTAATTTCTCATAAATATCTTTATCTCCAAAATCTGCTCTAAATTGATTTTTTCTCATTTTGATAACTCTGACTTTCCACTTTCTTACATTTATTCCTATCCTTAATGCTTCAGTTAATTCAATTTCACCTCGCTTAGATGGTTTGAGTGTATTTAAAATCTCGAAAATTTCTTTTGAAAAAATAAAAATCCCACAATTATTAAAATTTGAATTAGATTGACCCTTAGGAGGTTTTTCTACAATATCTAAACAATAATTATCTTTGATATAAACCGCTGCTCCCATATATGGATCTTTAGTATAGTTTACAACTAAGATAAAATCATCCTGCTCATGAGTAAAAAGATTTAAAATATTTTTGTATATAGGATATGATACTATAATATCACCCCAAGTTAGAAAAAAATGTGTATTTTTGATTAGTTTTTCGCATTCTAATAAAGCAGCTCCTGTACCATTTAAATTTCTTTGTATTACATATTCCAAATTGATATTCCAATTCTTTCCATTTTTAAAATAATTGATAATTTGTTCTTTTTTATACCCTACAACCAAAATGAAATCTTTAAAACCAGCATATATTAAGCCATTTATTATATATTCCAAAAGAGGTTTTTTATGAATAGGTAGCATTGATTTCTGAAAAGTGTTAGTATATGGTCGTAGCCGTTTTCCATAACCGGCACATGGAATTATTGCTTTCAACATATTTCTACTCTATAATTAGTTTAATATTAGTATGTCCTATATAATCCTGATGTATAATTAATGTAAATGCGATTAAAACCTCTTAGGCGTTACATTTTTTATGAATAATTATATTATTCTGATATCACTGAAGTATTATAATTCTTTTTTTTTCACATTTCGTACATAATATTAATCTGATAAAAATAGTATAAGCATTTTTAAAAAGGAAAGATATTTACTACTGAGATTAATGATTTGCGATGTTCTTATAATTAAAGATGGATTACCACTGTATTCTAAGAGTTTTTGTAATTCAGCTAATATTAAAAATTTGTTCTCAGAAATAGATAACCTAGTAATGATATCTGGTTTTTTTTCTGCATTGAATTCGTTTTCGGATTCATTTGAAGATTTAGGAACTATCAGTGAATTAAAATTATCAAATAATAATCTGAAATTATCCTTTTTAAAAGATTCAAATATTCCAGATTTAATATACCTTGCTACTTATGATAAGAATTCAAGACATCTAAATATTCAAAGATTTTTGAAAAATATTTCTGAATTATTTTTGAAAGAATTTGATATAAATCAAATTTTAAAATGGAATGGTAGATTAGATAGTTTTGAATCATTTGGGAGCGTAATAGAACAACATATTAAGGAACAAGAGAGAATAAAACAAGATCAATATAACGATAAGGTAGAAGATTGGATAAAAAGTTTTGAAAGCGAGCCAGATAATAGTTTTCAAGAGATAAATGAACCAGAAATAGTTGATTCTACTCCTGAATACTATAATTATATCCCAATTTTCACTACTTCCAAAAGGATCAATCCAAAATATTATTTAACAGGAAAAACTTCATGTAAGGTTTATGAACAAATAGATGGGAAGAAATCTATCAATCAAATATCTAATCAATTAGATGTTAATCAAAACCAAGTGTATAGCATCTGCAAAAATCTCATTAAAATGGGATTTATATCATTACATTAATGTCAATATTTGAAATTAACACTTGAGACGATTAATATGACTATTCAATTTGTTCTACTAAATTAAACTTTCGAAAGGTGTGGAATTTTTTACCGTAAATCTCATTTTAGTATTTTGTTATACGGTAACAAAATAAACCTTCTTTCAGAGGTATTAATATTTGTATATTCTTATTACAATAGTGTAAATAATCTTAATAACAGGCGTGTTGGTGTAAAATATTTCTGTATCCTCAATCAATCCTTCGTCTATAGATGCTCTTATAGAAGAGTTAACGATCGCAACAGGAATGAAATTTGAACATTATCAAAAGAAATTCCTCGAAAAACGAATTGATTTTAGGATGAAAATTTTAAACCTCAATTATTACCATGATTATATAAAATACATTCATGAAAATCCTGATGAAATTGATACGTTTTTAGATAAATTTACAATTAATTATACTTATTTTTTTAGGAACTATGATATTTTTGAGAATTTTGAGAAATATGTTAAATTTTATGTTAATTACACCAATAAGCCGCTTCGTATTTGGTCTGCCCCTTGTGCCACTGGAGATGAACC
>JBHLPN010000406.1:0-2681 GCA_048939445.1 Promethearchaeota archaeon
AATTCGAAAAGTAATAAAAAGATTAGTAGAATTTAAAAAATAAAAATTATGCTTAAAATTTTAAAAAAAACTAGTTTACACTAAACAATTTTTTTGCTTCTTTCTCTCTAAGACCAGATATACCCCAAAGTTCTTTAAACCAGTATTTTCCCTTATGAATTACTACAGGAGTGTTCACTATACATCCATCAGCATCACAAAATGTTATTAAAAAATTATCATCATGCAATAACTCATGTACAAATTCCTCGTCATTTATATCTCGTTCAATGTATCTTACATCATGTTCATTGAGCCATTCCTTCAATTCATGACAACGATGACAATCTTCTTTTGTTATAATAATAGGCGTTTTTGATTCCATACTAAAAAGATAAACACAAATAGTAAAAAAACTTTACATTCTGTTTTATAAATTTTTAAAAGCTAAAATAGGGACTTAATAAATTTTTCGACAGATATCTTATATTTCATATACAAAAATTTACTAAAAAGATTATTAAAAACAAAAACAAAAATCATTTTCACTTTTCCTTTAATCTATTTTTTAGCAATTTTTAATAAATTATTATGATCAGATTCTTATTACTTATTCTTATTCTATTCTTAACATGGATCAAAAAACACGAAATGAATCATTTAATAATAACATAAAAACTTTATTTAATAGCTCGATTTGGAAAGACAGGGCAATCGCTGCGAAAAACCTTGGACAACTAAAAGAAAGTAGGGCAATCAATATGTTAGCTAGATCTTTAAAATCTGAAAAAGATGCTGTCGTTATTAATCGAATTATTGAAGCTATGGGAGAGATCGGTGATCCGAAAGCTACAATGTTCATTATTGATTTTTTAAAAAAAGAATTAAAAAAACCTGAAGGAGATCAAGATAAAAAGAGATTATTCATAATTATAGAGAGTCTTATGAAAATTGGAGATAAGAGAGCACTTGAGCATTTAGGCATATTATTAGATTCTTGTCATAGTGACATTAGAGAATTAACAGAAGAAGCTTTTGAGTGTATCGATCCAGAATGGAAACTAAATGTTAAAACTTTATGAATCAAAAATTTATTTAAAAATAGGGATTAATTATATTATGTCTGAAATTATTAATAAATTAGCGCAAACAGTTGAAGGTTCAAATAAAAATAGAGACATTACAATTCTAACCTTGTCTACATGTATGTGGTGTAAGAAATGTAAGGCTTGGCTGAATGATCGTGATGTAAAATATAAATATGTGGACGTCGATAAAATTGAGTATGAAGAGAAATCCAAAATTCTAGCCTATTTAAAAGAAAAATATCAATCGAGAATCTCTTATCCTTTTATGATATGTGATGACGATTTTGTTATTGGTTATAACCCAGGCAAATATGAGGAATTAATGAAATCTGGAGGGAACTAAAGTGGACATGGAAACCAAAGAAGGAATGACCGAATATGTTGAACAGGTAAGCAAAAAAAATAATTGGATTTTAAACATGGATAGTAATACATTTGATAATTTAATCGATGGATTAGTTGATAATAAGAGAAATTTAGGATATCAATCGTGCCCTTGTCGTTTAGCTTCAGGAAATCGAGATTTAGATAGAGATTTAATTTGTCCCTGCGATTATGCTTCTCTAGATGTGAAAGAATATGGAGCATGTTATTGTAATTTATATATGCGGGAAGATTTTTATACAATAATTAAAAAAGATTATGTACTTGTTCCTGAGCGTAGACCTATAGAAAAGGAAAAGGCAGTATTAGAATATTTTAAAAAATAAATTAAACTTTTAATTCCCTTTTTTTCTGTAAATTCAAATTAATATTTTTAAAATCAATTTTTTATCTATAAATAAAATCCTTAAATAGTAGAAATTCTCTTTGTTAAATATGCCAGATAAAGAAATGACTGATGAGGAATTAGAAGAGGAACTTGACAAAGTATTTAAAGAAAGTGAAAGGTTAAGAGATCATTGTGGAACAGCTTTACCAAGTAGTAAAGAAGTAGGAGTTCAAAGAACTGATGTAAAACTTAAAAAAGAATAAGACTATTCTTTTTCTTATATTTTTTTTTACCAAAAATTGATTAAAGAGCTTAAAATTTAAAGTTTCTTTCAATTAAATATAAGAATCTAATTTGGTAGATTTTATGGTCAAAGAGAGAATAAAAGGAAGAAAAAACTATCCTACTGACGAGGTAGATCCCGAAAACTTTCTCAGCGATGAAGAAGTAAAGGATCTTATTAGCAAAAAAGACAGAATTAAATTTAAATCAGAGGATTATTATAAACTCTATAATTGCGTTCATTGCGGAGAATGTGAGACTGAAAATGAACGTATTTCATTAAAACAAAAATTTGTTGAAGATGGAAATACATTTGAAGGAATTGATGAAATGCGTGAATATTTTGAGAGATACCGTTCACCTTATCCGACCAATAAAATGCGAATAAAAAGACCAAAAGGCATTCCGATAGATTCAGATATTCTCTTTTTTATGGGGTGTCTTTCTACGATAAGAATTCCACAGTATACAGAACATGCACTTCAGTACTTACGACAACAAGAGATTGATTTTACGATTTTAGATACAGAAATTTGTTGTGGCTGGCATCTAAAAATCAGTGGGCTGAGAGATGAATATGAAACATGTGTAATGGAAAATAGAGACATTTTTAATTCAAG
>JBHLPN010000407.1:0-2680 GCA_048939445.1 Promethearchaeota archaeon
TTATATTTTGTTTTATTATTAATTGGAGTTCTTTAATTTCATATAATCTCTTCTTTAATAAGAGATCAGATTCTTTCTTAGTGATATTGAACGCATCTTGAAACTCGTTTGCCAATATTCTACTTTTAGCCTTCTCACCAATTTCTTTAATATCATTTCCTACCTGTTCATTTATATCCTCAATTTTTTGTAAGTTAGTGTTGAAGAATTGGAAACCATCAATATAATAATTAAATTCTGTATTATAGTTTTCTTTAACTCTTATCCAATTATTGATTACCTTTTTATGTTTCTTAGCAATTTTATTTTCTTTAGTTTTTACCTGTTGAGAGACATTGTATATTATATCATCATACTTCCTTACATTTAGAGAAATATTATCCAAATCTTGAATTATAAGATTTAATTTTTCATTATCATATTCCTTCTCAAAAGTATCACGAAAAAGTTTTCTAAAAGAATCTAATTTTTTATTTAAATCTTCTTCAATTAAACCAATTTTTTCTTTTAAATTTTCCAATAATCCATCCAAATTTCTTAATTCTTCTTTTTCTTGAATTTTACTATTGAGATATGAACCTAATTCCGATAATTTTTTCTGCAAAACAGAATATAATTTATTCCACTGAGAGATTTCAGCTCCTAAACTTGTTTGTATATTAATATATTTAAGAATTTCATTAAATGAACTTTCAATATTTTCATTTAAAAAATCAGCTTCCATTAGGGCATCTCTTATAATGTATTTTAATCTTTCTTTTGCATATTCAATCTCATTTATTAAAAGATAACTTTCAATCTCTTCTCGTATGTGGGAGGTTATTTTCTTTAATTTTAAAGTCATATTATAAATATCATTCTTGATATCTTCAAGTTTTTCCTTTTCTTCATAAAGCTTTTCTGTATTCAAATCAATATTAGATACGATTATTTTCTTTAAGAGGTAATTTAAATAAAATAAGTATTTTGTCTTAAATCCTAAAAAGACCTTTTTTGTTCTGATATTCCCGATAAAAAACCTTTTTTCAACCATTTTTTTGATAATTGGAAATACTTCTTCTTTTAATCTCAAAGGTTCAGAATTTCTTGCTTTATAATTTTTGTAAAGCTCGGAAAGAGAAATTATGCTATTATTATTGAGCCTTTTATAGAAATCTTGAAAAAATGCTTTCTTACCTTGACTAAAATTACTTATATAATTCTTGAATTCAATTTCATTATCAAGAATCTCTAAATTGAAATTATAGTTAAAATTAATATATGAAATAATATCCTCAATATATTCTGTAAAACCGAAAGTAGTCTTTAATTGATTAATATCAATATATTTATCTTTTTCTAATTGTCTAAATACTAACCTTTCAATTCCATCAATAAACTTCTTCCAAATTAAAGATAAAAGAATTAACAACTTCGAAACATCATCTAATTTAATATCACTCCAATTATCTTGAACATTTAATATCGCTTTTAAATTCTGATTTATGTAAGAATAGATTCCAATAGGATTATAATCTAACAACCAAGAATATAACTCAAGATCATACGCTAACCAGAAAGTTCTATTAATTCTATCATTTTGATTAGAACCAAAACCACCATCTTCTTTCTGTTGCAGTTGAAGGAATTGAATTTCTTTATCTTTTACTTCTGAGTCAAGATCCAAATATTTAAGGCATATATGTCTAAAAACAATTGAATTATCTCTCTTTTTATCACCTAGATATGAACGAAATTGGTCTCTGTTTGCACGAACATCAACACCTAGAAATGAGAAGATTTCCATCACATAATACAATACTTTAGCAGGTGGTAAATTTTTACAAGAATCACATTCCTTTTCTTGACAATGTAAAAACCTATTACCTTTCTTATGTGATAATAAGAAATTTTTAATTTCTCCTTTAATTTGGACCTGACCATCGGAAAGTAGATATTCACTTAAGAATCCTAAATTTTTTAAAGAAGATAAGGCTAAATAAGTAGAATAAATGTCGGGCACTCTTTCAGAATTTGGTGAAAATATAAATCCTATTTGATCATCTTGATGTATTTCACAATTTTTTATAAATTTAAATAATTCTTCTCTGTTTACTCTCTTATCTTCCTTGAGGTATTTTCTTAGCAAAACATACCAAAAAACAGTCTCTAAATTTAGATGGGGATCATTTAACAGGTTTTGATTAACGTATTGATAAAATTCAATTAATCTATTGTATTCAGTATAATAAAAACTTCCTATCTCTCTTCTCTTAATATTAATAAATGATTTAAATGGTTTTTTTTTAAATTTTGTAATATATGGGTAAGCAGATTTATCATCCACATTAATCAATATTAAAATACCCCAAAAATAGTAATTATATGTTTTGTAATTAATGAAAATTTGGACATTTATTTTTTTTGGAATTAAAATTTCAAATCTAACAATATTTTTACTGTGTAAATTTTTAGAAACTCAATGGATTTCTGTTTAATTTAATTGCCAAAATTAATTAAACTATATAAAAAGAGGAAAAGAAATTTACATCCAATAACTCTCTCGAATTCTTTCATTCCCTTCATCTATGGATTTAGGAAGTAGCTTTTTATTCAAATACACTACTAATCCAGCAATGATTAACACAGCAGCAAAAAGATAAAAAATAACATTTATTAACCCAGGAGATTCCGCAGGTAA
>JBHLPN010000123.1:0-8464 GCA_048939445.1 Promethearchaeota archaeon
CATTCTTTAGGGAAATATAGCTCTTCCATTTTTAGACAGATAATAAACTTAATTAATTTTCTATTATATTTCCAATCATTATATATTTAAAACTTTCAATTTTTAAATTTCTGTGAAAAATAATGGTTTCTCAAAGAGTTAAGGAGATTGAGTATGCTATTAGAGAGATTGCCGCTGTTGCTAATGAAGTAGCTAAAAGTGGTAAACAAATTTTTCATTTGAATATTGGAGACCCTGTAATATATGATTTTGACACCCCAAAGTACATCTCTCAAGCTGCTGCGGATGCTACTTTTAAAGGAAAAAATTACTACGTCAACTCATTAGGAGCTCCAGAGCTTCGTGAAGAATTAAGTAAATATATTTCAAACGTGAATAAAATTTACGTTAATTCTGAGGATATTTTGGTTACAACAGGGGTAACAGAAGCTATTTATTTTATTCTTGCTAGTTTTATAGAAAACAAAAATGAACTTCTTATTCCTGGACCAAGTTATCCATTATATATTAATTATACCAAATTTTTTAATGGAATTCCTATAGAATATGAATTAGATGAATTGAATGATTGGGAACCGAATATAGATGATATAAGACGTAAAATTTCAAAAAAAACACAAGGAATTTTAATATGCTCTCCAAATAATCCAACAGGAGTAATGTATAGCGAAAAAATGATAAAAGAAATAATTAATATCGCAGGTGAATATGATTTACCAATTTTATCTGATGAAATTTACGATCAAATTATATATGATAAACCATTCGCATGTCCAGCAACTCTTTCTAAGGATGTTCCTGTCATTGGTTTGAATGGTTTTTCAAAATCTCATCTTGCTACAGGTTGGAGATTAGGTTATATGTATTATCATGATCCTAATAATAAACTGGAGGAATTAAAGGCGTGTATAGCTAAATTAGCAAGAGCAAGGCTTTCCGCTAGCTCAATTGCTCAATATGCGGCAGTAGAGATATTAAAAAATCCCGGAACACATACTAAAGAAATGGTACAAAAATTAAAAGAACGTAGAGATTATTCGTATAACAGATTAAGGAAAATTGAAGGTATAACTTGTGTAAAACCTAATGGAGCATTCTATTTGTTTCCCAAATTAGATTTCAATGAATTTAAAAAATGGAAAGACGATAAAGAATTTACCATTGATCTTCTCAAAACTACGGGGATTTGCGGAGTTTACGGTTCAGGTTTTGGAGATTATGGGAAAAATCATATAAGATTTACTTTTTTACCAAATAAAGAGACATTAAAAACTGTCTATGACTTGCTAGTTAATTTCTTAAGTGATAATTAATATATAAAAGATGAGAATATATGGCAGTATCATCAGCGAAGAAGCGTTTAAAGAAAGAAAGAGCTGCGATTTATTTTGATATATTCTGTGGAGCGACATCCGCAATTATAGCATTAAGTGCTATAATATTTGTTGTTATTGTAAAGGGAATTTATAGTATGGGTTGGTTTATTGCGGGTTTTACATTTTGGATGGTTTATTTAGTATTTTCCTTATTCTTAATAGGTTTAGGAATCCATACTTGGTATAAGGAAAAAAATTTTGATAAAATGGAACAAAGAAAAGATTTGAAAGCTCCTATAGTATAATTACTAGTAATTAAATTTGCTTAGAAACAAAATTTCCTTTTTATTAAAATATGTTTGTACCATATAACGATTGAATATCCTTGGATGTTTATTGTTAGTGTTACATTCTGGATTTGTTTTTTAATATTATCTATATTCATAATCTTCTTATAAAAAAAACAAGAAAAAAAAAATAAGAGCACCAATAAGATAGTAGGTTCACTTATCTGGTGCTTTTCTACCTAACCATTTCTCATAAAAAGTATCAATATCTGGTAAAAAGTTGAAAATTGTGGGATAGCCAGGAGGTACAGCCTCGACATCGAGAAGAGTATAACATCCCGGACAGTAATATTCTCGTAGTTCTATCCACTCTGGATCACTTCCCATATCTTTAGGGTATAGCTCCTCTATCTCTTCAACTGTATCTCTAACTCTAATTCGGCATTTAGTTTTCCAGTTCTCTCTGTAATCTCCAAATTCATGTCCACAATCACATTTTACAATTCTTTGTCCTTCTTTCGAGACAATTTGAAGGTGTTCATGTAAAGGTAATATTATCTTTTCTTTCCAAGGCATACGTTCTTGTAATATTTCTATAATTTGATCAAATCTATTAGAGTCTTTTCGTCCGCTAATTATTGGTTTTAATTCATCCCATGATAATTTTCCATCTATCATTCTTTCCAATGTTCTTTTATCATAAGATACCATTTATTTCACCTCCATTTCAAAATTATCAGGTAATTTCCAGAATTCTTTAAATTCCTTTGCCCAATTATTTGATAACATGAGACTTTCTGAATACATTAATTTCACAGGATCACTTAACTTATTTTCAATTATTTTCATTTTCTCTTTTTCCCAATATTCCTCAAAATTCATTGATTTTTCTCTTCTCTCTGTTTTTAGTTCTTCTTGCTGAGTTTCTGTAGCTTTTTCATCTAATTCCCATTCTCTCTTTACTTCATTATATTTAGCAATCACTCCGTAGACATTTTTAACAATATCTTTAGTATAAAATCCATCATTAAGATCTTGTTTTATTTGCTCAATTTCCCGCTCTAGAGGATCTCCATATCCAGGACCTCCACACATGAAATAGTAAAAAAGATCATAATTGTCAAAGGTTATTGGATAAATGCTACAATAGGGTTTTCGCGTTATATCTCCCTTTAATAGTCGTTCAAATTCACCATTAGTTGGATCTGGGTCTCCAAGTGGATATTCACTTCGATTCTTAATGATCTCTACCATATTCGTATTTTTTGCATATAATCGATATCCAGTTGCATTAGGATAACCTCCATGCATTCCTCCTGCTCCATGGAATGCTAAACCTTCTCTAGCTCCAAAAAAGTCCACATCTTTAGAATTAACAACCATACCTACACCTTCATAATTTGCTCCTCCTCTATATTTGCCATGTCCAGACAAATTAGGTTTGACTCTTCTTGAAAGATAAGGTACACCTCCTTGAAATAGTTCCCATGTTTCTACATCACCAAGGTCTGATTCAGGATTCCACATTGCATATCCCCAATTTAAGCCATCTCGAACTGCACTTGCTCCAAAACCCTGGCCACTTATTTCAAAAGTTGATAATGACCATCTTTGTCCCATAAGTGGTCCAGCTGAGTAGACTCCACCACCTTGAATAGCATCTCCTGTAAAAGGATACCCTGAAACGACTTCTTCCCTATACCCTCGAGAAAATAATCCGTATGAGATACATTTCATCATTCCAGTATAAGCAGGAATCAAATTGCCCCAAGGAGCTTGGTAAGAAAGATAAATATCACCTGGATTACACCATGTTCCAAGAGGATATTCTTTCTCTACTGCGAAATATGCCCCATCGTTTACTTTATCTGCATAAATTAATATTTGTGTTAAAAGTACCCATTGACCTCCTTCCATTGCTCCTTTATCTGCATTCATCGGATTATGTCCAGGACCGCTCGCTCCATCAAATGAAAGAGCCATTTTACCATTTTCCTTAATTATTATCTCTAATGGTATATTAGTTAGTTTGTCAATTTTTGCTCTTGGTTGCCAAGCTTCTGATTTTTGGGGCATATCAAAGAACCCTGCTGCCCTATACCTTCCTGGTATTAGGCGTTCTTTAACTCTTTCTTGAAAGATTATTCTTCCTTCTTCAATTGCTTCTCGTATAAAGCGTTTATAGTAATCAAATCCTTCTCTTTTAATAAATTCCAAAACAGCATCTCTAATCATTAGATCCCCTGCTAATCTACATTTTTCATCCAACTCCCAGTACATAGGAGTCCTAACAGATCTTTTTGCACTAATCATATGGTCCTTCCAAATCTTATCATTGGATCCAATTTTTCTGCAAGTATAATATACCCCATCATCAAAACGTTGTATAGCAGGAACCAGATCATGACCAGGAGTAATACCTCCTGTGTCAATTTGATGGGTTACTCCACCTGCCCATCCTACTAATTCATCCTCCCAAAAGATAGGTATTAATGTTTGTACATCAGTCGTATGTACATTTCCACATGCTGGATCATTATTGAGAAAAATATCACCTTTGTTAATTCCAGGATCATCCTCATAATCTTCTCTTATCATAAATTTGATCGCTTCACTCATAGTGTGGACATGAACCAAAATTCCAGTTGATACAACTATAGAATCACCTTCAGGAGTATATAAGGCAAAACATAATTCCCCAATTTCTTTAACTATTGGTGAAGCAGCTACGTGTAATGCTGTTTCTCTTGCAGATACGAGTGCACCTCTTAAAGAAGCATAATTACGTTCAAATCTAAAAGGGTCTTCTTCTTTTAGTGATAATATATCAAGAGCGTAATAGCGACCTGATTCATCAAATAAATTCTCGCTTTCTTCTAGCATATTTTTCAATGTTTTTCTATTCCACCCTAGTGTTTTTTCCATTTTCATTTCACCTCCATATGAAATATTCTATGTTTATCGAGTTTTACAATATAACTTGGAGGGACAACTAAAGTTGTAGCTGGAGCTTCAATTATAGCAGGACCTTGTATCTCATTTCCAGAATTAACTGATGCCATTTCCCATAATGAAGCTTCATGCCACTCATTATCCCAATAAATATCCCTAAAACCTTTAGAAGCAATTTCATTTGGCTCTTTTGAACTCATTTCGTGTTCAGGCAATTTAGGTTTTGGTACTGGAACTATTCCTGTACCAATACATTTAGTTACATGATAACCTAACTCTGGGCTCTTGGTTCCTCTTTTGAAAATTTGTTCAAAAAGGTCATCATAACGACGGGTGATTTCCTCCAGATCAGGTGAATCATATCGTTGTAATTCAGACGAATAATCAATAGTTAATTCTTCTACCGGAGATTGAACTTCTAGATCATCCAACATTCCGAAGTATTGTAAACGAAGAGATGGCCTAAAAATCATTTCACTTGGATCCCTCCCTTCAGCCTCAAATTCTTTAATTATATTGTTCTTTAATTCTTTCCAAGTTGAACTTAGTATAGAAGCAACAAATCCGATCATACTTCCATCTGGTGGGATAACTAGATCAACTGATTTTTCATGCCTATATGAATGGTCTGCACAGGCACATCCAAACGCGGAGAAAGCAGGAGCCCATTCTGGAACTAAAATATTTTGAAAATTTAAGCTTCTTGAGTAACCCGCTACATGTAAAGGCCCTCCACCACCAAATGATATTAATGTATAGTTCTCAGGTCTATAACCTAATCCTTGGATCATTCCATTTAGATGGTTTTTCATATTAATCTCAATGAGATCTAAAGCTCCTCGAGCGGTATCATAAGGATCTGCTTTAAATGGTTCCGCTAATTGGTCTTCAATATATTTATAAGCTCGTTCTTTATTTAACAAAATTTTTCCACCAAGAAAATAGTTGGGGTTAAGATAGCCTAAAATCAAGCTGCAATCTGTCATTGTAACCGTTTCTACACCAGATTGCTCATTACAAACACCTATTTTATAACCTGCACTCTCAGGACCAAATTCCAATCTGCCAGAAATATCATTATACCTTACATACATCCCTGTACCTGCTCCTATTGAATCTAAAGCGATCATGGGAATATTTAAGATAAATCTTCCTAAAGAGCTTTCCCATTTAGTAGGAACATATCGCTCCATAACAAGTCCAACATCAAAACTTGTCCCTCCAACATCACTAGATACAAGATTTTTTATCCCATATTCTTCAGCAATGAATCTAGTACCAATCATACCCCCAATTGGACCTGAAACCATAGTTGGTATAAGAGTTTTATGATATGGAGAAATTGTTCCACCATAAGTTGTTAAAATTCTTAGAGGGGCGGGAACTCCTTTCTGTTTCATTGTTTTAGATATATTTATTAATTGCTTTCTAGAAGGTTCTGCTGCGTATTGTTCAATAACAAGTGCATTTAATCTGGGTGTTTCACCTCTCACAGGATTATGTTCACATGATAAAATAATAGGAATTTCTTTACCTTTTTCTTTCATAACCTTTTCAGCAATTACTTTTACTTGCAATTCATGGCTGTTATTCATATATGAACAGAGTAAACATACACAAATGCTATCCACATTCATTTCAAGCAATTCTTCAACAGCTTTCTTAGCATCTTCCTTATATAAAGGGATTAATTCATCTCCCCAAAAATTGATTCTCCCACGGACACCTTTTATCTGTTTTCTTGGTATTAATGTTTTTGGATGTTCATGTTCTCTCGCATGTAAACGACCTCCGTAATCCAGGTAAATCCAACATTGTAGAGCACGACCAAGTCTAAGTAAATCCTCAAAACCGGCATTCACGATTACTCCTATGTTACTATTACCCTGACGTTCTAAAAGCCTATTTACCATAGCAGTACCAGAATATACTAATGCCTCTATAGAATGGCCTGATTCTTCAATTTTTGTATCCCATTGTTCTAATGCATCTTCAATTGAATCTAAAATACCATCAGATTCATTTTCAGGAGTTGTTTGTGCTTTTCCTACCACAAAAGTTCCCTTTTCATCAATTATAAAAGTATCTGACATTGTACCTCCTGTATCAAACGCCATAGCTACTAAATTTTTTGTTTTCGACAAAAATTTTCACTTTTATTTTTAAGTTTATTAAAATTATTTAGAAATATCAATTCTAATTCTTTTTAGATTTATTTAAGTCTTTTAGTTTTATGGAGAATTTATAAAAAAATAACTATACAAAAAATAAATAAAAAGGATCAAATTTCAACTATATAAGAATTACATACAAAATTTGTTAATTATGATAAATAATTTCTATACAAAATTAGCAAAATTAGCGATAAATTATGCTGTTAACGTAAAGAAGGGAGAAAGAATATTTATTTCTGGTCCTGCTTTAGCAAAAGAGCTTTTCCAGGCTATATACATTGAAATACTTAAAGCTGGAGGTAATCCTCTTCTTATCCCTGCAATAGAAGGAATTCAAGAATTAAAATATAAATATTCATCTGAGGAACAGCTACTTTATGTAGATCCTATTCAAAAGACTCTTATTAAAGAAATTGACGCATATATTGTATTATTTGGAGATTATAATACTCGCAAAATGAGTTTAGTTGATCCAAAATTGATATCAAAAGCTCAAGGATCACCCGGTAATAGAGAGATCTGGGATATTTTAACTGAGAGAATGGGTTCTGGTGAATTGAAATATCTTGCCATACCAATCCCATGCAATTCGTTGGCTCAAGAAGCAAATATGGATTTATTTTCTTATTTTGAATTTATCAACAAAGCTCTATTTCTAGATAAGGAAGACCCTGTTAAAGAATGGTTGAATATGGAAAAAAAACAAGAGCAGATTTGCGAGAATTTAAAAGGAGTAGAAAAAATACAAGTAATTGGTGATGATACTGATTTATCGATGTCAGTCAAGGGAAGAAAGTGGATAAATGAATGTGGTCGTCAGAATTTACCTGATGGTGAGGTTCTAAGCGCTCCAATAGAAGATTCTGTAAATGGTCATATTCGATTTACCTTTCCGGGAATATTTCAAGGGAAAGAAATCCAAAATATCTATTTAGAGTTCAAAGATGGTAGAGTAGTTAAATCTTCAGCAGATAAGGGTGAAAACCTATTAAAGGAAATACTAAAAATTGAAAATGCTGACATATTAGGAGAATTTGCTATTGGGACAAATTATGGTATCACTCAATTTACAAAAAACATGCTTTTTGATGAAAAAATGGGAGGAACAATTCATTGCGCTCTGGGATCAGGAATTGAAGAAGCTGGTTCACAAAATAAGAGTGGAATCCATTGGGATATTTTAAAAGATATGACTAACCCGGGTTCTAAAATTTTAGCTGATAATAAAGTTATCTATGAAGAAGGTAAATGGAAAATTTAATATCTTTTTAATATTTTATTTTTTAAGCTATTTTCATATATTAAAATATAACTTTTAGATGGACATTACAAGAAAGTTTTATATACAAATTTGTCTTATTATTGTAATGCAGAAATAATTTCATTCTTTTTTAAAAAGGGGTGATATATAGACCAATACGTGTATACAATGTACCGAAAAAGCTAATGCACTCATTAGGCTCATATGTAAGTACATTAAATACTAAAAGCAGGAAAATACATCAATTCCCTTAAAAAATTTCTATATTCACCCCACTTTTTATTAATTTCAACCCTTATTAGTATAAATTTGTATAAGACTAAGTAACGAAATACAATAATTCTTTTTACAAACTTTTGCTTTAAGAATAATAATAAATTCAATAATGTCGAAATTTTTCAGTATATCTTTCTTTAGCGAATTAAAATGATACCTACGTATTATATTAGAAAATAAAACAGCTGATAGATATAA
>JBHLPN010000408.1:0-2678 GCA_048939445.1 Promethearchaeota archaeon
TAATATGTATATGGGACTTCCACAGAACAAAACAATACAGTTTTTTATATTCAGCTCAATTATCAATGTAATAACTAAAAGAAGCGTTAGGCTTAAAGTAATTAAACTCATTATATGTTCAAAAAGGGTTTAAGTTCATATGCTAGTTCATAACTATAATTGAAGTTTGGAACTATAAACTATAAATTTATTTATCATATATATATAATTAAGGACTATAAAGTGAGTTTTATGAGTCAACCAAATATAAATTATCCCCCTAGAGAAATTTCTGAAGTTCCAAAATTTGGGAAAAAAAATTTTGAACACATTATTCTTTGGATGCTTAAAAATAACGACAGAGTTGAATGGTCGAATTTTAAAGATAAACCAATAGAGATTGCACAATCCACCTTATCGAATTACATGAGTAGGTTGATGAGACAAGGTTTTATTGAGAAGATAGAAAGAGGCCAGTACCAGATAACGTCGAAAGGTGAAAATAGATACAATGAATTATCAAGAGAAAAAGAAGCAAAAAGAAAGCTAAGTTATCCTCCAGATGTTATTGCAAAAACCAGGAATTATGAAGATATAATTCTTTGGATGGCCTATAATAACAATTATATCAAGTGGTCTGATTTTAGTCAGGATCCGATTATGATTAATCAATCATCTTTATCAAAAAATATGAACTATTTAAAGGACAGAAATTACATAAAAAAAGATGAGCAAACAAAAGAATACAGGATTACAAATTTAGGAAAAACAGAATATTCACGAGTATTAAAATCCTATGATTTAGATAGACAATCAATTTTAGATGAAGAAAGTAAAAGAATTGAAGAGATTACAAAAAGAACTATTGGTTTTTTTGAGAAATTTGGAATAATAGATGATGACATTAAATTTCGCTTTTTAAATAATGTTTTAACATTACCTTTTGAAAGATTAGAAGGTTCGTTGGATTCAGAGGAGGATTTTAATAAAGTTCTATTATTTCTTTCAATGAATCATCCAAATCAGTATCCATCGTACATTTCTTATAAGGAGTTTTCAAAGCAATTTAGTATTGATCCACTTGATCTTGAGTTTAATATACGTCAAATTGTGGAGAAGGATGTTTATTCTACAAAATTTTTTAAGATAGAAACTGAAGATGATAATGTATACTATTTTCAAGCAAATGAGAAGATCGAGAAGGTGTTGAGCGCGATAACAGAAGACCATATTACAAAGTTTACATATCTAAATAAATTGTATGAAGAGACATCAAATGGGACTCCACCACTCAGTTTAAATTATACAGTTAATTCTATTCTAGATGAAATCTGTGATTCGTTATTTAACTCTGACTTAAAGGATTCCCTTCGAGATTTTCTTCCAGAATATATTAAGTATTTAGCTTATAGAATAGAAACTGAAAGGAAGTTAGTTGATACCTTGGATAAATTAGAGGGTGTGGCATGGCGCGATATTCCAGAAGTATTTCAATCTTATGGTACAAGAGATAATTTAGTTGAGCAAGCCCAATTCAAGTACTATATTGATTTCCAAGCATTGAAAGTCTTAAATCTCTTTTCAGATATCAAGCTTGAAAAATTGTTTGAAGAAGCGAAAAGCACGATGAAGAGGAAGAATTTTGATGGTGCATTAGAGAAAATTGAAAAGAAAGTTGAGTTGGATCCTGAAAATATAGATTTAATTTTCCTTAAAGGCCTATTTTTAAGTATATCAAATCGACACCAAGAATCTATTCGATTTTTAGAGAATCAATTTAAAGACCATCAGAACAAAAACGATGAAGATCTATTTATTCCTTATAATCACTTAATGATTTATAATTATTTGACATTAGCTGAATTTGACAGAGCCCTTGAAATAAGTGAAAGGATGAGAGAAGTTTATCCTGATCATCCATTATCTGTAATTTCAAGAGCTTTTGTTAATGGTTATAAGATAATTTATAAAGTCAATACGGACAAAGTAATAGTGGATCAGGTTTTAGATGACATCGATCATGCGATTTCCATAGAGGAGAGTAAGAAAAATGTAGCTATTTATTATCATTTCAAATGCTATGTTCTTTTGCGATTAGATAAATTTGAGGAAGCCCTTGAGGCAATAGATGTAGCACTTAGTTTGAACCCTAAGGATTTAAGCATACACTTTATGAAATATAATATTTTATATGATTATGGGAAAATTGATGAAACATTGGAATTAATCGACGAGGGGATAAAGCTTTTTCCCGAAAAGAAGTCAAAACTCTTAACCCATAAAGCCTATGTCTATAAAAAGAAGAAAAATTATGAGAAAGGATTAGAAATTGTTGATGAGTTATGGGAGAGCAATTCGAATGATTTCGACGCGTTGAATAACAAGGTTTATTACCATTTATATCTTGGTCAAAAGGAAGAGGCGATAAAGGCTGGAAAGCTATTAACGAAGCTTAATCCTGAAGATGGAAATTTTCATGACTCTTATGGTGAGGCTTTAACTGAAATTGGAGATTACAAAGAAGCAATAAGAATACTTCAGAAAGCATTAGAGCTCGAGCCTTTAGGTTGGTTTACCTATAATACTTATTTTCAGTTGGCAAAATGTTATAAAGAATTAGGAAAATATGATTTAGCTCGAGAGAGTTTAGACAATGTAATACGTGCGACAAATACCTGCTTTTGTGGAATACAAATGCG
>JBHLPN010000409.1:0-2675 GCA_048939445.1 Promethearchaeota archaeon
TTAGAAATTCCGAAATCTTTGACATACCTTCCAACCATGTTTTGTGCTTCTTTATCTTTGTCTATGGTATCATAGAGGATTTCAAAATCCTTAAAATTTTCAAATAATAATTGTTCAGTGTACCTATTTTCATTTTCTGTGATATGATAAGAGAAATATTTCTTTTCTGTATTTAGAGGAAAAAATAGTTCATAGCGCAAGGCACCATAAGATTCATAAAAGGGTTTCAGCTTTGTTTTTGCAAGATTTACAAAATTTTCATGGTTCTCTTGAGGTACCTCACAGGACCATTGGACTAGAATCATTTTAATTTATCACCTTGTAAGATTTAATAATTAAAAATAAAATTGAGGGGTATTTAAATTAGGTGATTAAATCGAGTTTTGATAAGATTGTTTTAAGTTACGTTATTATTTAAGATACAAATATCTGATTGTAATATCCCTTGAGCTGATCACGAAAATTTGGATGGGCGATATTAATTAATAAATTCGCTCGGTCACGATTTGCCTTTCCACGTAAATCAGCAATCCCATATTCGGTCACAACGTAATGAACATCATTGCGTGAAGTAGTTACACATGCTCCTTCGTTTATTTTCGGAACTATTCGACTAATAGTCATATCCTTGTTTGTTGAGGGTAATGCAATAATGGATTTACCTCCAAAAGATAAACTTGAAGCCCGGACAAAATCTACTTGTCCCCCAACCCCTGAATATTGCTGATAACCAAGGGTATCTGCACATACTTGACCAAATAAGTCTATTTGTAATGCAGAATTGATTGAAATCAGTTTGTTAACTTTTCCAGCAATCATGACATTATTAGTATAATCAACGGTATGCATCTGAACGTTGGGATTCTCATCAACAAATCGGTAAAGTTTTTTTGTTCCCATTAGGAAAGTTGCTGTAAATTTACCTGGATTTACGTTATTATATTTGTTTGTTATAACTCCTTTTTCATAAAGATCAACAACTCCATCAGAAAACATTTCAGTATGAATTCCCAAATCTTGCTTTTCTTGTAGAAATTTTAAAGCCGCATCAGGAATCCCGCCAATACCTAACTGAAGATTTGCTTGATCTGGAACTAATGAAGCAATATTACGTCCAATTTTTTCTTCAATATCAGTAATTTTTGAAGGGGATAATTCAATTAAAGGTCTATCAGTTTCTACAATATAATCTATTTCAGAAACGGGAATAGTCTCGCCATTGGTTCTAGGCATTTGTTTATTTACTTCTGCAATTACAACTTTTGCAGATTTAGCTGCTTGTACAGTATAATCTACTGATATTCCAAAACTCATATAACCATTTTCATCCGGTGGAGCAAGTTGAATTAATGCGACATCTACAGGTAAAATATTTTCTCTGAAAAGGCGTGGAATTTCTGAAAAATATACAGGAGTATAATCTGCTCTTCCTTCCTTAATTGCTTGCCGTGTTCCTGCTCCGGCAAATAAAGAATTATGATAGAAGTGTTTTTTCATTTCAGGTAAACAATATTGACATTCTCTTAAAGGTACCATATGAACTATTTCTACATTTTGAAGGCGATCTTTTTGTCTTACTAGCTCATCCACTAAAACAATTGGTTCGCCCGCGGCATGTCCAAAAACAACTCTATTTCCGGAACTTATATTTGAGATTGCTCTCTCTTTTGATGTTTTTTTTTGAGAATATTCATTTCTCCAATCTTTCATATCTATTCAATCTCCTTCCTTTATAAATAATTAAAATTTCTCTAAATTATTCTCTTTTTAAAAATTGTATTACTTTTTGAGTCCAAAGTTTATTTTCTTGGATATTCATTCCATGCCCTGTATTTTCAAATAAAATTAATTCTGCTGAGGGTATTTTTTCAGCTAAAATCTTTGCATTCTCAACAGGTAATATTTTATCGTCTGTCCCATGTAAAATTAAAGTTGGAATTTTTATTTCTGATAATCTTTCATAAGTATCGAAAGTATCGACATATGCTGATTGGTTTTCAAATCCTTTAGGAGAGGGAGGAGTATTCATATAATTTTTAATCACTTTTTCGATAATAATTGGATTATTTTTTTTATAACTCTCCGAAAATAAAGAACCAGTGAGGATTTTAGCCATTTCTTTGTACTTGCCCTCTTTCAATAAAGGTAACATTTTCGGAAATGGGTTTTCTTCAGGGATAGGAGTAACAATCCCGTGGGAAGGACCACACCAAGAGGATGTAAGGATTAATTTTGTGACTCTATTCGGGTAATTTAACACAATTTCTTGAGCGATGCATCCACCCATTGAAAAACCCAATAAGTATGTCTCTTCAATATCCAAAACATCCATTAGACCAATAGTATCGTTTGCCATCATTTTCGCAGAATAATTTCCATCGGGTATGTCTGTTCTCCCTGCTCCTCTGTTATCAAATATTATAGTCTTAAAAGATTTGGCGAATTGGTCAATGCTATAAGGAGGCCAACTGTTTAAAGAACTACTAAGACCACGAATTAAGATAAAAGGATAGCCTTCTCCATGAATTTCGTAATAAATATTAAGATCATTAATTTTAACTCTTGGCAAATTATTATCACTAAAAATTTTTCATACTTTTTTTATAATAATAAGGCTTTAATCTATTTTTATTATAAAAGTTTATTAGAATGTGGAAAAGATCATTACAAGTAAA
>JBHLPN010000410.1:0-2671 GCA_048939445.1 Promethearchaeota archaeon
TAGAAAAAGGGGGAAAAAAACATAAAAGAAAAAAACATTCAAAATTACTTTTAAAAATAATTTTTTCTTTTTTTTTAGTATTTAAATTAGGAGATTCCCTATGACTAATTGATTTCTTATTAAAAACAGAAAAAGTAAGAAATAATTATTAAAGCTTATCCTTTATTTCCATATAGAAGTCAAGGGATTCTGGATTTCTTAGAGCACCCCGATTTGCTACTACCATTCCATGGATAATTTTAGTTACAGCGATTTCAACTTTTTTGTTGCTAAATGTATATGGGATGCCATCTTCCGGGGCTTGGAATATGAGCTTAGGAACATGCCTTGGTGACGTCTTTTCACGTAAAGTCTGTCGGATTTTTGCTTGTAATTCGTCGGTTAATTTATATCCTTCATTAAGTAATACGAACATAATAATTCGGATATCCCCGGCGAACTTTTGCCCAATGACTAATGAATCCGCTAATTCTGGTAATTGTTCAACAACATTATAGATTTCAGCAGTACCAATCCTTACGCCTGAAGGTTTTAAAACAGCATCAGATCGCCCCCAAAAGGTGATCCCTCCTGTATCGCTATGAATGACAGTGTAATCTCCATGCCTCCATACATTCTTTCCAGTGTCCCTAAAATGGTCAAAGTAAGCTGCTTTGTATTTCGTCATATTATCATCATCACTCCAGAAATATACAGGCATAGATGGTGCTGGAACTTCACATATGAGCTCATTTTGTTCGTCTTCTACCGGTTTTGCATTATCGTTATAAGATTCGACTTTCATAGCGAGTGCTCTCCCTTGCAACTCACCAGAATATACAGGTAAGATAGGAATGGCACCTGTAAAACAACCATTAATATCAGTACCGCCGCTTTTTAATAATTAACATTATTAAAATGTAATTTTTAATTAATGAGACTTTAAAATATTCATTCCGAATGAATTAAATCTTTAAAATAAAATAAAACAATTTTTGTTCTCAAACATAGCTTTTAAAAAAATTTTATTAATTTTTTCCTGTTCCTTTTTTCTCATTAAACAGATTTAAGGATTCAGTCAAGAAATTATATATTTTTCCAATATTTATATCGCTTAAGTTAGTCAGCCAACTATATTTATTTAACTCTTTTTCACATAAACCTTCTGATTTTTGAATTAAAATTACATTTTTATTTAAAAGATAGGAGGGAGATTGCAATTCAAGTTCATTTGTTTCAAGTAATTTTAGATTCTGTAGCATACATTCTTGTAAATCATCGTAAAATAGTAGTGGTATATATTTTAATACATAACTATTAAAATTTTTATTAATTGTGTCTTTAAAGTTTCCCTCATAAGAAAAACCGTTTTTTGACAAATTAAAAACTTCAATATCAATGAGTTCTGGATGATATTCCGTTTTCTTAACTGTTTCTAGTTTTTTCCTATACTTCCTTCTTTTTTCTTTAAATAATTTAACATTTTTTTGTTTTTTATTAATTTCAACCAATATATTATTTCTCAACAATCTATTTTTGCAAATTTTATTTATTATTTTACAATATTGAATAGCTGCTTCTATGATATCCTCTCCATTAATACTTGCCTTAGTTATAGTATATAAATAAGCTCTTAAGAATGCTGAAAAATCTTCTTCAATCTGAGGTAAATCACCATAAAGATATCTTGTAGCTTCCCACCATTGCTTGATAACTTTTTGGTTGAGTGAAAGAGAGAATTTTTCAAAAGATCTAATTTCTGTAAAAAAAATTAATTTTTCAAACCCAAGTTGTAAAAATGGAATGGGATTAACTATTGCTGAAACAGACTCATTAATTGGAAAAACTATTGGATCATTAGGGCGAACTATTATCGAGTTTTCTCCATTAAAAACACGGTCGATTCTCATTGGTAGGGGCATTATTGGATTGTCTCTAATTTGATTAACTAAAAATGAAGAACGAGGATTATTAAAGTGATCTACATTTGGTGGAAAGACATCAATAAAGAAAAAGAAGGGAGCAGCATCAGATTTATATGTTTTAAATTTGTATTGGGGTTTATTTCCTCGAAACATTAAAGACAACCTCGAATCCTTCTATTAAGTTAAATTATATTGTTATTAATAATCCCATTAGAAATACCAAAAAGCCTATTACAATATCAAAAAATATTTGAAAATATTTATGTATTTTCTGAGAATCGGAATTATGAATGGCTGGTTGAAGGCCTAAAGAGGAGTGGATTTATTTAAAATATTAAATTAAAATAAGAGATAAATATTATTTCACAATAAACATTCAATAAAAAAGAAAATAAATTATTTAATTAAAGGTGATAAAATATTGTCAGGATTAAATCTTGATGTTATAGGGCAAAAATTTCCAGAGGTTGCATTTAATTATAAATGGAAAGATGTAGTACTTTACGCTTTAGGGATCGGGGCTCAGGTTGACGAATTACAGTTTTTATATGAAGGGCTTTCTGGGGGAATAAAGGTTTTTCCTAGTTATGCTTGTATAGTTGCTGCTGCAGGTCTTCAACTTCATAGGCTAGGTCAAATTGCTTTTTCATACTTTGTCCATGGGGAACAGTATATTAAACTATACAAATCGTTTTCTTCTTCAGATGAAATCCTTTGCCAAGCAGAAGTGGAGACTATATTTGATAAAGGAAAAGCTGCTGTTATCC
>JBHLPN010000411.1:0-2669 GCA_048939445.1 Promethearchaeota archaeon
TAATGACACTTTTAAAATTTGTTCTGTACAAAAAGCATAACCATGATATTTAGTGTCATAAAAAATAGGAAGGACTTCTCTGGTAAAAGCACGAAACCCAGTTTGATTATTCATTAATCTTGTGCCAAAAAATATTTGTATTAATTTTTCTACAATTAATTCTCCTAATCTATTAAGTACAGGTATTTGGTAATAATAAGCACCTTTATATCTCGATCCTATTGTGTAATCCGCTTCCCCATCAAATATAGGTTTTACTAAATTAATAATGTCTCCAGGATCATGTTGACCATCTGTATCCATAGTCACAATAATATCTCCTTTGGCTAGGGAAATTCCTGAAATTATAGCTCCACCATAACCTCGATTTTTTTCATGTGATATTACATTAATATCTCGTTTAAATTTTACTTTTTCAATTTCTTTGAGACTGTTATCAGTCGAATGATCATCAACAACGATAATCTCTATAGCGCTGTTATTAGGTAATTCCTCTAAAATGGTCTTTATAGTATTTTCTTCGTTATACATTGGTAATATAATAGATAGTACAACCTGATCTTTTTGATTTTCAAGATTTTTAACGTAATTATATAAATCTTGATAATTATCTTCTATAGTACCATTTTTAGCTTCTATTTTATCTGTTAAGGTCTTTAACTTCCTTTCAGTACTGAGAGTTTTCAAAAATAAGACGCCTTTTAATGGTTCTCTAGTTTTTCAAGTTATATTTTTTGTCAAGATATTTAGATAAATATTGATATTATTTAATTTAAAATTTATTTAATAATTAAATATCTAGATTATTTGGATTCTAAAAAAACCAATTTTTGATTAGAAAAAATTTTTTTAGGGATTTTTTAAATTCGAAAGAAGTGTCAATATTTTTCACATTTTTCATAATTTTTTGATGTGCCATTGATATACGTTTGCTAGCCCTTCGTCAATATCAATTTTGGGCGCGTAATTTAAAAGATTTTTTGCTTTATTTATATTTGAATATGTTACATCAACATCTCCTTGTTGCTTATCGAGATATATAACTTTTTCTGGTTTATTTGTTAATTTGTAAATTTTCTTAACTAAATTGTTAACACTGATAGGATTTGAACACCCTAAATTAAAAACCTCCCCATTAGAAGCATCATTTTCACAAGCTAATATTAAACCATCTATAATATCTGAGATATAAGTAAAATCTCTTAGTTGTTCACCATTTCCATATACTAGAATCTCTTTATCTTTAAGTATAAGAGAAAAAAATTTCCTTATTGACATATCTGGACGACCTCTTGGTCCATAAACAGTATAGAATCTTAATGAGGTAGTTGGCAAGTTATACTCGCGATAATAATAATTTGTATAGATTTCTCCACATAATTTTGATATTGAATAAGGTGATATAGGATTTTTTGGATGATCTTCATCACAAGGAGTATAAATAGGATTTCCGTATACTGATGAGGATGATGCATATACCACTCTTTGAATATTAGTTTTTTTTAATGCATACTCTAAGATATTTACTGTGCTCAAAATGTTGTTTTGACTAATTTCTGAAGCATTATTAATGGAATATCTCACACCTGCCTGAGCAGCGAGATGGAAAATATAATCAATATTATAGGGAATTTTGTCATAAAAGGACTTATTTGTTAGATCTTCTCTAACTAAAACAAAATCTTCTTTACTCTGATAATTATTAGTTACTGCCTCTAATTGTTCTTCTTTACCCAAATAATAATCATTAAAATTATCAATCAATATTAAAAAATTATTATGTGTCAATAATTTTTCTGTCAAATGAGAGCCAATAAACCCAGCAGCACCAGTGATTATGATATTTTTATTTTTTATCATTTACTTGAAAAAATTTCAAATTATAATGAATATTTATTTTATAATAAATGTAGATAACTCAATTAAATCTTTTAAAAATATAAAATTTGTAAATTTTAATAATTTATTAGAATGAGATTTCAAAATTTGAAATTAAATGAAATTATCTTTTACATAAAAACAAGGATTCATTTATTCTTAATTCTAATCTCTCTTTTTTCCCTAATTTTTATATTTCTCAAGATAGTAAATTTTAATTTTTTATCTGGTTTATACCAAATCGTTTTTTTAGATCATCTCTTTCATTTAATAGTTTATATCAGCACAATATTTTCACTTTTGTTTTTACCAGTTTATCCAATTTTTTTTATAATATTCAAAGAAAAGAGTCTGACTTTTTTAGAAAAGCTAGGAGTTACCATTGTCTCTAATTTATCATTTTATATTATTGGTGGAATTTTTGGGTTTTATTTGGGATTTGCATTAACAGAATTGTATTTCTTCCTTATTTTAGTATCGAGTTACTTTTTAATTCTTTTATGGATTTTAGTCATCAACATAAAAAAGGGAATGTTTAATATCTTTAAATTAGACTTCACTAATGAGTATAAAAGAGAATTTATTAATAATTTTTCTATTTTAGATTTTATAAAAAGATTTAGATTTTCAAAGTCTGTAGTATTGATTGTTTTTATATTTTTAATTTGTATTTTTGGCGTTTTTGGAGCGAGTATTTTTATCGGAACAGATCCTTGGATGCATATTTCAATTATAAAATTTATAACCAACATTCATTATCTGCCTGTAAGTGATTATTTTGGTACTTTTGG
>JBHLPN010000124.1:0-4632 GCA_048939445.1 Promethearchaeota archaeon
ATATTCGCTAGTATAATTGTTATAATCTTTAGTGCCTTTTTGATTTTTGCTTTACGAGCCATTAAAAAAAAAGGAGGCAATTAAAATACCTTCAATAGAATTAGTAAGTGTCACCAAAACTTTCAATGACGGACGTGTTCTTGCGGTTGATAATATTTCCCTAAAAATTGATGATGGGGATTATGTCTTTCTCCTTGGACCTACGGGATGTGGAAAAACTACTACATTAAGAATGATTGCCGGACTTGAAGAACCAACAAAAGGAGAAGTTTTAATAGACGGAAAAAATGAAAAGGGTGTACCACCCGAAAATAGGGATATGGGTTTTATTTTTCAACATTTTGAAATTTTTGAACACTTAACTGTATGGGAAAATGTCATATTTGGTTTAGAGATGCGTGGATATGAAGATGATTATATTATAAAAGAAGCTGAAAAAGCATTAAATATAGTTGGATTGTTAGACTATGCAGATGAATATCCTAACATATTCGGAAATCCAGGTTTACAAAAATTAGGTATCGCTCGAGCTGTGGCAACCGGAGCTAAAATCCTAATTATGGATGAACCCTTAGGTTCATTAGATCCAAAAGTATCAAAAGTATTCCGCCATGAACTACGAAACCTAATCAAGGATTTAGGTTTGACAGCTATACATGTAACTCATAATCAAGAAGAAGCGATGTCGATCGCAGATAAAATAATTATTATGAGATCTGGAAAAATTCTTCAAATGGGGACACCATTTGAATTATATGAGAACCCAAATAGCATATTTGTGGCAAATTTTCTAGGAGAAACAAATTTTCTCCAAGGTTTTGTTCTTAAGCTATTAGAAAATGAAAAGATTCATGTTTGGATTCGTTTAGATGGCCCAAAAATAGTGTGTAATAATTTTAAAAACAAATTTAATCTTGATGATAATATTGTTATAGCGTTTCGTTTTGAAGATGTTTATTTATTTCCAAAAGATTATGATTTTGAAAGTAGTTTGTATGATTGGACTAAAATGCAATTTTTTACCGCAATTTTAGAAACTTCAAGATTTATTGGAGCAACTAAAAGATTTTATTTAATTTTAGATAATGGAGATAGATTTATATCTTTAAAACCTGGGAATTTTGAGGAAAACTTTATCCCTGGACAAGAGTTGATAATTGGTATTCATATGGATGATATGTATTTATTTAAGACTCCTGAAAATCTATTCAATGAGCTTTCTTTAACATAATAATGGTGAGAATAAATGGTAAAAATTGAATTAAAGAACATCTCGAAATCGTTTAGGAATTTCCAAGCTCTTGATGATATTTCTCTTGAAATTAAGGATAAAGAATACTTCATAATTCTTGGACCAACTGGGGCGGGAAAAACTACTTTGCTTAAAACTATAGCAGGTCTTATAAAACCAGACAATGGAAGGATCTTTTTTGACGGTAGAGAAGTAACAAGACAAACATCTGGTGAACGCAATTTGGGATTTATGTTCGAAAATTATGCTTTATTTCCTCATATGAATCTTGTAGAAAATATTTCATATAGTGGTCGAGTTCATGCTCGAGATCCGAAACAGACTCAAATCCTTGTTAATCAAGTTTTAATGATGACCCTTTTAACAGGAAGGAACAACGCCTTACCAGAAGAATTAAGTGGCGGTATGAAACAACGAGTCGCTTTATGTCGAGCTCTTTTAAATTTAGAGCAGACTAAGCTATTAATATTAGATGAACCATTGAAAGCGCTTGATGCAGGGCTTAGAATGAACTTACGGAGAGAACTGTTATTGATGGCAAAATCTAGAGAATTAAAATTAACTGTAATACACGTAACAAATGAAGAACAAGAAGCTATGATGGTTGCTGACCGAATAGCTATTATGAATCAGGGGAAGATTATTCAGATTGGAACACCTAATGAAATATACTATAATCCAATAAATCTTTTTGTCACAAATTTCATGAGTGAAATTAATATTTTTGAGGGAAAATGTATGAAAAATAAAAAACCCACTTGGGACGCTTATAAAAAATCTAAACAAGGTGATAAATTTTTCGCTGAAATTCATGAGGATTCAATTCCAATGCCAGTAGATATAGGTTTTGATGATATGGTTATCGCATATGGTAAAAAAGACAAATTTGATAAGATAAATCATGGAGATAAAATATTATTAGTAGTTAGAGCTAATCATATAAAGATGAGGTTAGGAAATCGATTAAAAGATAAAAAAAATGCTATTTTAGGAAAAATTAATCGACGTAAATTTATGGGAGTATTTTATAGATTTGAGATTATTATTAAAATAAATAGGCAACAAAAAGTAATTATTGTTACTATTCCAGCGACCAATGAAGTTCATAATACCTTTTTAGAAAATTCCGAAGTGACAATTTATTTTCCTAAAGAATTAGGTATTGTATTCAAACATCCTGGAGATCAAAATATAAAGGAAGTATTAAAATTAGAATAATATTAATAAAAATTAAATAATAAAGAGTTTAAGAAAATGAGTTCTTTGTTTAAATTTTTTCAATCAAGAAATGAAGAAAGTGCAATAAATAAAACATTGGTGCATATGCAAAAAGTTCTTGAATGTGTGGTTGAATATGAAAAAGCTGTATCTTATCTTATTGATGAAAAGAATATAGACCTTGCTTTAAAAGTTTTTTTTCGTGTTGATGAAATCGAACATCAGGCTGATGGAATCCGGCGAAATATATTAAATATGCTTTCAAAGGCAGAAATTGCTCCCACAATACGAGAAAATTTGATTCATCTTACCCAAAGAATTGATGATATAGCAAATGCTGCCAATGCTGGAGCAAGGATTTTCATATACATGAATCATACTGACTTTCTGAAGTTGGATGAAGAAGTTCATAAAAAGTTTTTAGAAATGGCAAGGATCTCTGTAGATTCAGTTAAGAAAGTAAATATTATGGTTAATAAATTACTTACTGCCACGGAAGGAGAGATTCATCAATTAGGTGAAGAAATTAACTTTTTAGAACACAAGTGTGATGAACTGCGTCATGCAATAAATAGAATACTAGTATCAAATAATCCAAATATTAATCCTTTTAGTGCAATTGAAATTCATAACTGTATATCCACTTTAGAAGCAGTAAGTGATAATGCTGAAGATGTCGCTGACTACATAATCATGTTAACAGTAGCTAAGAAAACATAAAGAACATTATAAGTAATTTTTCTATTATTTTAATATGTACAACTAGTTTTTTTAATCACTTATTTTCCTTCAAATTCCATTTTGAAAAATATTAAGGAAATTAACACTGAATTAGTGAAATTTTAAATGTGTTAAAAAAAAAATTACAATTTCAATTATAATTAAAGCAATATTTAGAGATTAATAAATTAACAATTAAATTAAATTATATATAGAAATTTAATGGAAAATATAATATACTACATAGAATATAAAAAAGGTTTATTAGAAAATGAAGAATCTTGAGGATACAGGATTAAAAAAGCTTAGTATTGATGAATTAACTCAATTATTTATGGATAATATAAACGAACAGAATTTAAAACTTATAGAAGGTATTGAATTTCTCGTTCAAGAAAATTTTGAAAAATTTAAAGCCAATATGAATTATGTGATAGAGACTAATACTGAGGTTCAAATTAAAAAGAAATTTGAATCGAAAATATTTAAATCAAAATTAATGTTCTCTAAAGCTGATAGATTAAAATTATTTACTAAAATAAACGACATTAAGAACATCGGGGAATTTTTGGCAAATAAAATGCTCCTTTATAAAGCTGTTTTCCCGGATGAGTTATTTAAATCTCACATTTTAAGTATTCTCAAATCTTTAAAAATTATCTCCAACAACTTATCAGATGCAGTAAAATTAATTGGTACTGATCTTAGTAAAGCTCATGATATATGTGAAGATATAAAGGATGAGCGACGAAAGATGAGAAATGAGGAATGGCAATTATTAAATCGTCTCTATAATTATGATATGGACTACTTATCTCGTACATTCATATATTTGAAAGAATTAATTGAAGATATAATGATGTTGGCTGATCATATTAAAAACTTCTCTGAGTATGTACAATTTCTTGCAACAAAATATCTAATCTTTGAATAAAAATAAAAAGTCAAGAATAAATATGGCTGAAGAATTAACAATAATCTTAGTCATAGTTTTAATAGCTATGGCTATTGGTTTAGCCTTTAGTATTGGCGCAAATGATGAAACACTTGCTTCTTTAGTCGGTGCGGGAGTGTTAAAATTTAAAATAGCATTAATATTAGGAGGTTTCGCAATAGGAGGTGGTATGATTCTTTTTAGCGCAGGATTTGTCCCAGAAACAGTAGGGAAAAACCTTTTAGGTGAGGGTTTAGAATCAAAATATACTAATTACATGCTTTTAGCAGTACTAATAAGTAGTATTATATGGTTAGTAATAGGTAGTTTTGCAGGCATCCCTTTAAGTAGTACTCACTCATTAATTGGCAGCATAGTTGGTGTAGTTATAGTATATGCTATATTTCAAGGAGGGATTGATCTTAATACTGCCTTTAATTATGATAAATTAAGAGATGTTGTATTAAGTTGGTTTATATCTCCTATATCTGGGTTGTTGATAACCTAT
>JBHLPN010000124.1:4732-8427 GCA_048939445.1 Promethearchaeota archaeon
CCTTTAATTATGATAAATTAAGAGATGTTGTATTAAGTTGGTTTATATCTCCTATATCTGGGTTGTTGATAACCTATGTTCTTTTTAAAATTAGCGCTAAATTTTTATTATCTCGTCTAAAAGGTTTAAATCAGATCGAAAGATCTGAAAGAACCTTTAAGTGGTTTTTATTAATTTCCGTTTTATTTGCAGAAATTTGGGTAGGCGCTAATTCAGGAGAAGCTTTAGGCATTCTTTTGGGTCTTCGGGAAAATGCTTCTATAACAGGTGCACAATATCTTATATTAGCAATTTTCTGTGGAATTTTTGCTCTTCTCGGTATTTACTTCGCAGCACGATATGTTATTAGAAATCTTGCCTCTCATATGATTGATACACGTCCTAGTGAAGGATTTATTATTCAAATGAGTTCTGCAATTATTTTAATGATTGCTACATTGTTTGCGCTTCCAATTTCCCATAGTCATGTAATAGTCTTTTGCATTATTGGCATGAGTCTTGCTCAAAAAAAAGAAGTGGATTATAGAGGATTAGGTAAGATGAGCATCTATTGGGTACTAACATTTCCAATAGCTGCGTTATTAGCAGGTTTTATTTATTTTGGATTATTTTTATTTGGATTATCATGATAAATTATTAAAAATAAATGTAAAATATATATAACTATAAAGTGGATATAATGATTGAAAAAATATGGTGATATGAATGGGTTCTTTAATAGAATATTTGAAAAGAGAAACTGCTTTAAATGCTTTAGAACAAACTATAAAACATGCCCAAAAAGTGCAAGAGTGTGTAAATGAGTTAGATGTTGGAATGCAACGACTTCTAAAGGATAAAAGTATTGAAGAATCATACAATATTTTTCATAATGTTGATGTTTTAGAGCGGGAGGCTGATAAATTAAGAAGAAAAATACAACAGGATATTTCCAGAGGAGAATTAGATCCTAGTGTTAGACAAAATCTTTCTCATCTAGTTAAGAGGATGGATGATGTTGCAAACTGTTGTACTGGTGTCGCTCGTAGAATTGCTACTATTCCCGTTGAATTTTGGGAGCAAAGTAGCGAGGAGACTATAAACCTTATCAGTCAAATTATGAAAACTACTTTAGACTGTGGTCGATTCTTAGATAAAATAGTAATGAATTTAGTAGAAGACAGGAAAAATGTTAAAGAAATAGCTAGACAGATTAATGAACATGAACACAAAGTCGATCTACTGAATATTCAATTAAGAAAAAGCCTTCAAGACACAAAATATGATGTAAATTTTTTCACTATTTTTACAGCAGGCAATATATTTGATATTTTGGAAGCAATTTCGGATTCAATTGAAGGGGTTGCCGATTATATAATGGTTTTATTAACTAGTGAAAAGGGTATTTAATTAAGAATTCTTTTATCCATTTAAGGATTTCATCTCTAACTTCTCTAAATACTTCTAGTATTTCTTTCTCATTTCCTCTAGCATTTGATGGATCCTTAAATGATTTATGAATCATCTTTTTAGCTCCAGGAAAAACAGGGCAGACTTTTTTAGCATTATCACAAACGGTAATGACTAAATCAAATTTAACTCCGTAAAATTCTCTAAAATGTTTAGATCTATGATTTGAAATATCTATTCCGATTTCTTGCATAACTTCAATGGCCTGTGGTTGAACAAATAAAACTTCAGTACCCGCACTGAATGCTTCAAATTCATCCGAAAAGAAAAAATTGATTAATCCTTCAGCCATTTGGGAACGAGCAGAGTTGTGGGTACAAATAAACAATAATTTTCTCTTTTTCATAATCAATTTTTTATTTGAAATTTATAAAATCAGCAAAATTAATCAGCATTAAATTTAATTGAAAAAATAAAATCAATGATTAAAATTTGATCTCTATATTTAATATAGGTATTTTTTTCAAAAAACGGTAAAAAAATTAGTACAAGAAGAATAAAATATATAGAATATATAGATTAGGATTTAAATATATTGTATATTAATTTAATATAATTAGATATAAATAGGTTTAGATTATGTCATTTCATATTGAAACAAGAAAAGTTCAAAAGACCGGTGGTTCAAGTTATATTATTTCGTTACCTAAAGTATGGATTGATAAACATGGTGTTGAAAACCACGATACTTTAGGTATCCTTAGTCAACCTGATGGGAACCTTTTAATCACTCCTCAAATCGAAACTGAAAAAATGATCAAAATAAAAGAGATAATTGTTGATGATATCAAGGATGATAATTACTTATTTCGGATTTTAATTGGAGCATATATAATGGGTTTTTCTAAAATAATTATTAAATCTAGTAAAAAATTTGAACCTTTTATAAGAGATTGCATTATCAATTTTACTCAAATTGCTATAGGTCCTGAGGTTGTAGAAGAATCTAATAATTTCATAGTGATCAAAGATTTACTAAATCCTACAGAAATGCCTTTTGAGAAAACCATAAAAAGAATGTATATTCTTGTCCACGATATGCATGAAGATGCAATTAAGGCTTTAGAAACGGGTGATAAAAACTTAGCTGAAGAAGTAATAAAAAGAGATAATGATGTTGATAGGTTACACTGGTTAATTGGTCGTCAATCACATATTGTATTGAGAGATATCATACTATGCCAGAAGATGGGTTTAACTTTGGAGCAAGCTAATCATTTTCAACAAATTTCGAGGTTTCTTGAAAGAGTTGGGGACCATGCTGTTCGTATTGCTAAGAACATGTTATTAATAGACTATAAAAAGATTGAAAGAGATTTAATTAAAAACATCTTAATAGCAAGTAATATATCATTAGACTTATTAGATAAAAGCCTTGATGCATGGCTTCAAAAAAGTATTATACTTGCTAATGAAAATATTGAAGCTATAAAGGAACTAATATCAACCACCGAAAAAATTAGTCTTAACACATCTAATAGTGTTGAATTTTCAATAGCAATAGGTTATATCATAGAAAGCATTAGGCGCACTGGTGAGTACGCAGGAGATATTTCTGAAATTATAATAAATAATTTAGTTTAAACAAGAACTTCAATTTTTATCATATTATATCTAAACCAACTTGTTTTTATTAAAATAAGAAAAATAAAAATAGGATCTTATCAAATTAATTTTATGATAGGAAAATCTTATGATAAAAATCGAGTCATTTCATCTTACCCAGTTATAGTTATTGGTGCAGGATTGGGGGGACTTGGTGCTGCGTGTCAAGTTGCGCTAGCTGGGGAAAAAGTATTATTACTTGAAAAGCATAATGTCCCAGGAGGATTTGCAACGTCTTTTGTTAGAGGACGTTTTGAATTTGAAGGAGCACTTCACGAACTCAGTGGAATAGGATATGAGGATAATAGAGGGGGCACTTATAGATTTTTTGAAAGAATAGGACTTGTACCTGATAAGATCGAATTCATACAAGTTCCAGAGATTTATCGGAGTGTCTTTTTAGACGGCTTTGATGTAACCATGCCTTTTGGACTAGATGCTTATTTTAATAAATTAATTGAACTCTTTCCAGATGAGCAAAAAGGAATTGAAGAGTTCAAGGATGCCGCTCTGAAAGTCTTTGAAGGATTTCGATTTGTTGCTAGAAAAGGCGGGAAAATGGCTCCAGCAGAAATTCTTAAAGAACATCCTTGGCTTGCTCGGGCTTCAGGTCTTACGGCAGAGGAATTTTTTCATAAATT
>JBHLPN010000125.1:0-4755 GCA_048939445.1 Promethearchaeota archaeon
TTCCAGGATTTTTCACCTCCATTTTTTATTGAGGTTTCACACAGAAAAATCAATCCTTACAATCCCTAGATTTTATAATTATAGGAAATATTATGTTAAGAGAACAAATCCTTCAAAATCATAAAAAAGAGGGAAAAAATAAGGATTTATTCTCTCTCATAATACTACCTTTAATGGGATAATAAAGGCTCTCTTATAGCCTACCCAACAAGTAGTATTATGAAGTGAAAAACTCATTATATATGGGATGTGAGAGTAACCTTATAAACTTTCCCATCTCCTTCCCATTTGTTTCAATATTTAGTTAAGTTAATTTCCAATTTTGTAAATATACCTATTTGATAATAATTTACACATATTGAGTCTTAAATTAAATAAAACATTCAGATTGGATAATAAAAAATTTGGATTGTAACATATTAAAAAGATTAGTCCAAAAAGATATAACCTTCATTAATTTTGATCATTTCTTCAAATATCTCTTCTGCTTTTTGAGCATTGTTGACAGTTGGATCTTGAAGAAGAGCTTGAAATGCTATTTCTTTCGAATTTTTAAGAATTGCTTCTACAACTAAATCTTGAACTGAAGCTTCATTACGTAATAATGCTGCCAATCCTTTTGGATATTCTCCAATTTTTATTGCTTTCATTCCATATCTATTAACTATCGCTGGACACTCAACGACTAAATCTCGCGGTAAATTTGTAATAACTTCATCATTTGGTAAATTAACAGAAGCTTCTTCATGATTCGAATCTGTAATTATCCCTTCAATAATAGGAATAGCTCTTTCTTCATCTGGTTTCACAATACGTGATCCTTTCCCTCTTTCAATTAATTTTTGCAGTTTTTTTCCTGTTGTTAATGTTAATAATTTATAACCATCATAGAAAGCTCTTACAGCTTCAATATCAGCTTTTTCCCATGCCCATGATATATATTCACCAAAATGAGAATCATAAGTGTACGGAATAAATCCAAATTTCTTTAGAATATATTTAACTAAACCAACATCATATGGAAATCCTTTAAAATCATTAAGATATGATGGAGCTTTTTTTCGAAGATCAGGATATGCATCCTTATCTTTATCAATATATTTCACTTCTAATAAAACACCAAAATGATTTAATCCCCCTCCCTTCATTTTAAGATTTGAAAGAGGTGTTTCTAGAATTTTAGCGAAATGATTTTTAAAATTATGAAATTCATGACATAATCCAACAAACCTTAAAGAGGGAAATTTACGTTTTATTGCTAAACAAATTCTACTCATCGGATTTGAAAAGTTAATTACAAAGGCGTTAGGACAAATCTCATTAATATCTTCACAAATTTCAAGGATAGGTGGAATAACTCTTAGTGAATGAAAAAGACCGCCAGGACCACCATTTTCTCCCATAACTTGCTTATTTCCAAATTTTCTGGGTATTTGGTAATCTAATTCAAACCATTTAAAACGAGGTGTAACTTCTATGGAATTTATGATAAAAGTGGCATTCTTCAAAGCTTTCTTTCTTTCAGTAGTAGCTTCCAATTCAAAATTTAGATTCCTTATTTCTATTGTTTGTTTGCAAGCTTGGGATACTAACTCTAAGTTTGTAGCATTTATATCATGCAAACATATGGTAGAACCTTGTAAAACATCACTATTAATTATACTGCCTACTGAACCTAATCCAAATTGTAAAGAACCAGCACCAATTATAACTATTTTTTCTTTTTTTGTCAAATCTATCTCCTTATTTCTCTAATTGAGTTATAGAGTATATTTAACAAAATCACGAATATATTTTAAACAATTTCAATTGAACAGACCTGTAATATCTTTCAATATCTATTATACATTTTCAAGGTTTTATTAGAGATATTTTTACCCTGTTATATCATTTTACTAACATTTTTACCCTGTTATATCGTTTTTAAAAAAATTTACCACCAAAATTTCAAATATGCCACCAAAATTGGATAAAACCTTATATATCTTCTTTACACATTAGTAAATATACTTCTGATATATTTATAAACATAACTATCTATTATTGTCAAGATACAATTAAAATTATATTGGGCTATGAAATCAGAAACTAGTGATAAACCACAAGAAAGGATTAGGAAAGCCACAGAATTACTTCAGAAATTTTGGTGGTTTTCATTTTTTTTAGTCATTACTCCGTTAGGTGTAGCAGTTGCTATTTTCTCCATTTTTAATTTTGCTCAACCTTTTTTGTTCATTTCGTTATCTTTATCAGTTTTAAGCTTTATGTTTGCTTTGCTTTTTTTTTATAAAGCTTACGATAAATACAGAGATAAACCATTTTTCCTTAATAAAAAGAACAATCTTACTGCTAGAATTCATATCCTTTTTCTGATTTCTATCATATCATTTATTACAACTCCTATTTTTATATTTATATCAACTGAATCATTTATTCTACTTCCACTGATTAGTTATGTGATTCTTTACAATATTGTTTATTACTATTATTATTTTCAACCAATAGACTTTTTTGACTTAAGTGAAGAAGAATTCAAACATGCTAAAAGTCTGGAATTAATGATTAAGCAACCTTACAATTTCTTGTTAGTTGTTAATTATATAGTTCACATCGTTTTCCTAACTTTTTCAGCATTTACAGCAACCACTGACTTTACTTGGCTTTTTGCTCTTATAACAGACCTAATTATTTACATAATCACACTAGCAAGTACAAAGCGTCAAGTTAGTGAAATTCGAGATTCTATTGAAGAAAAAAAGCCGATATTAATAGATTTAACAATATTTAAACGTAAATTTGTGATGGCTCTAGTCAGTTTAATTTTCTTGCTTTTAATCCAAATACCTGTTAATGTGATTATTACACTCATTCTTTCAGGTTTTTATTATTTAAGTTTAGAAGTGATAAGTTTCATTTTCTTAATCCTAATATTTATCTTATTTTATTTTAAATCTAGGTTTTATGTCAGTTTTCACTATACATCAAGACTAAAAGTATATGATGGGTCTGAAGAAAAAGAAAATTTAAATGAAAAGTCTCCCTTTCAAGATTCTAAATATCAAAAATACAATTCCTATTTATCTGGGATTCTAATTCTATTAATTTCTCTTTTCTCTTTTTTAATTAATCTCCCACTGTTAATCTTAATTATTCTTCCCTTCATTTATATCCTTCTTCATTATGAACAAAAATCTGGCCTTTGTTCTAAAAAGTATAATAAATATGTAATCCTATTGAATTCAATTGCGATTTTGGCTTGCATCTCTTTTGGTATAATTCCTCGATTTCCACTAACTATTTTATTGAATTTCTTAGTTTTCTGCCTTTCTTTATATTTTGTTTTGCAAATCTTTGTAAAATTTGAGTATTTTATTAAAGAAAATGTTCTCATTTACCAAAATTTACTTGCTGTTACCAGTATTGGATTAATATTATATTCCTTCTTCCCATTAGTTATCCCCCATTACACAGCTTTTACTTCGGAACCACTATTAATTCTCATTTCTAATATTCTTCTCCATTTGATATTTATTTCAGGAACTTTTCTAATTTCACAATATATTTTAGGAGCTAGATATTTTCGTGCTAAGAGCCCAGAATTATTCAGAAGGGTTGTCTTATTAAATAGTTTTTTAGTTGAACTAGTAATTTTCATTTTCATTAATTTTAGAATTTACTTTTTAATTGAGCTTATTCCATTTATACAAGCTATATGTATATCGTCAATCTTATTCCCTATTATTTTCATGGGCTTTCATTTTCTAAATTATAGTTTACGCGTATTTCCGATGGAATCTTTCTTAAAGAATATTTATTTTACTCTTTGGATATTATTATGTGATATTTTTATAACTCTGTTAATTGTATTTATACTTAATATTTTCATTATTATTTTAGCAATAGATTTCCTTATATCCTCCGTTTTTTATTATTTTATCCTAAAGTTTGGACTCAAATTAGAACGAGTGGATGAATCTAAGTTTAAAAAATATGTTAAAATTAATTCTTATTTTATAACAGTTGAGCTTTTATATTTGTTTTTTACATTATTTTTTACCGCTTTTCAAGCCCTTTATCTGTTTGATAATATAATTTATTCAGTATTTTTATCATTAGCGATAGTTTGTGGAATCATAAATCTATTTTCGAAAAAGGGGATATTTTCTGAAGATCTATATATTAAAATGAATGTTTTTGTTCTACTATATAGCATATTAATTGCATTTTACTTTTTCTTAATACTCACAATTGATACTTTTTATGTTTTTATAATTCCTGTTATGGTTTCAAGTATAATCTTATTCCTTCCCCTTTTATATTTAAGGAGGAAAAGATTATACCCAAATTTAATATCTAAATCATTGAGTGTCAACAGTATATTATTATCCGCAACGATATCATTAATCCCAACAATTACAGGATTGGAATTTTTCTTTTTGGGATTTTTTTTCGATTTGTTTTTCTTAATAATGACTGTAATTAATTTTACTCTGTATATCTTTTTTATAATTTTTAATGTATATTACTACATTTCAAAGAAATCTACTAGTGGTGAAAAAAGAGTAATGCTTTTCCTAAAATTACAGCTACTAATAGCCATTTTTATAAGCTTTACAACGGTTTTCTATTATCCTTTTTTCTTATTAAGTAATACAATTTATAATATTATTTTACCATTAATTTTTGCTTTCAGTTTCCTATTTATTCCTCTTTTTTATTCTTACAAGAAAGAAATTTATAATTTAGAATTGATAA
>JBHLPN010000125.1:4855-6704 GCA_048939445.1 Promethearchaeota archaeon
GTTTAATTATTTTTTTACCAACTTTCATAGGTTTAGAATTAACTAGAATTGGATTAATGCCGAATTTAATTCTTATTGTAACATTAACGATATTTTTGTTGTTTTCTTTTATAAAGATTTCTGAGGTTGTAAGTGTAAAAATTAAATTAAAAGACTCTTATATCAAATTTTTCAAATTATCTGGATTGATTATTTGGTTTTCATTTACAGTGCTTCTATCTTATTATATTGCATCTATCTTTATTATTAGTGCAGAGATAACCCCTATAATATTATTAATATTAAGTTGTTGTTTCTTTGTATTTTTTATCTTAAATATTTATACCTTAAGGTTAGCATCTACCTATTTTACTAAATTACCGAAGTTAAGTAATTTTCAAGATATAATCATTTATGCAATAAATCTATCAATAGCATCCATCTTTACTTTTTTAGGTTTATCAATTAATCTTTTTGCATTCCTAGACACGGTACCTATATTGATGAGAGTTTCAATTTTAATATGTTTCTTTTCTGTAGTTTTTCTTTTATTTCTAATTATATGTGATAAAATAATTGAATTGAAATTAATACAGGTAAAGACTATTATTGAGTTAACTGCATGGATGGTCATTAAAATTATAATATGCACTCTAATTCTTTCTCTAATTGACTTTTTTGTTTATCAATTCTCTGCTTTAAATAAGATAATTTTGTTTCCTTTAATGTTTATGTTTCTAACTCCTATAAGTCTTTATATTTTAAAGAATTTGAAGTATATTTCCTCTAAAAATCAATTTCTATTGAAAAGAATAACTGTAATAGTATTTGCAGTATCAATTTTAAGTTTATATTGTGAGATTCTTTTAAATTTAACGACCCAGATTCCAATTTTTTATCAGAATCCTTTTCTTCGTATATTGACCATGATAATTACTCTAATTTTGATTGTATATAATTACTCCTTAAGAATTAATAAGATAGTAGAAGAAAATTCTGTTTTTAGGATGTATAGTTTCTATATTTTATCTATCATATTGGCCATGAGTCTTCTTTATTTTCCCCCTGTTCTATTAGTTTTACTCATATTAATATCAAGTTCACTTATTCTTTCTCAGAGGAGTATATTTCCCGTTTTCCGTTTTTTAGCATACTTTCTTTTAGGTTATGTTACGTTTATCGAAATTATAATATTTATAAATGTGTTTGGACTTATACCTGAATTTGATATAACTTTTACAGGAATTTTAACAATTATTTATCTCTTATCTATGAGTTGGGTCCTACTTTTCTCAATTTTGCTAAATATTAAAAGAAATAATATTCTGGAAAAATTTGCATTGTATTCTCTGATTTCTATCTTATCATTTGTATCTCTCAGTATATTTACTAATATTTGGTTTGTCTATAATATTACAATATCTCTCTTCATACTATTATTACTTATAGGAATTTCTTTTTATCGTAAACAAGATGAACGATATAAATGGTTTATAAGGCCCTGTGTAATTTTATTTATTTTTGATCTTGTTAGCTTTCTATCAGATTCCTGGCTTTTAAGTTCTCAAATATTTGGAGTATATAGCCCTATTTTAACCTTTACTTTAACCTTAAGTATTACAGGATTTGGATTTGTTTTATTATATCATGATGCACCAGCAAGATTTAGGATGATTTCGTTTTATATTATAATGATATCCATCATATTCTCCTTTCCAACATTTTTGTACTTTCTCATGATCGCTAGTTTATCATTACCTTTATTTTCAATAGTCCCTTTAATAGTAGCAATTAATGTTGGCGTTGCTCTTTTTTATCTTTGTATTGGAATTTATCAGTGGAGGATATCTTGGGCGATTTGGAAATCAGG
>JBHLPN010000125.1:6804-8406 GCA_048939445.1 Promethearchaeota archaeon
ATAATATTCGTTATATGGGGGGAAAGTCTATTTATTCTTTATTGGTTTAGTCAAAATTTATTTGTGACGGATCTTCTTTTAAGAAATTTGTTTTTTATTTTATTTTCAGTGACTTTATTGATGCCGTTATTAGCGATATTTAAATTTTGGAAAGTCATTTCGATTTTTTGGGTATTTCCATTAACATTAATCAATGTGTTATTTTTATTATTTTATTTGACTTCAATTGGTATCTCATTAGAAATTACCATCTCAATTGATATCTTAGTTTTAGGATTATTTTTAATAGTTTACTCGTTTTTCCCGAACGTTAGATCTGTAGGTGTTGTTTTAATAAGCGCATATATCATAACTTTATTGGGTATTTTCTTGACTATATTGTTTATTCTTTATTCTATAATACAACACATAATATTTTCATTAAACATTAGTTTAATTGTATTTGGATTCACTCTTTTTTCTTCGAAATATCTGAAATTACCCAAAAGAATAATAGATTTATGTCTTTCCTGGATTTTAATTGTTAATTTTTCATGGTTAACCTTCAATACAGTTAGTTTATTTCCCGGTATGATTATCCTTGCTTTTTCTTTAGCTTTAACTGTTTTTGGATGCTCCTTTTTCATATTTAATCGTTACAAAATGAAAATCCCTATAAATAAAATAATACCATATTTAGCAGTAGCAGTTGGTACTTCTTTATCAGTCACCTCTTTGATTTCCATTATTTTTAATGCACCACTAGGTATTTTGATTTCTATTTTTTCCTCAGTATTTATTGTATTCCTATACTTTATATTCATTGAATATCGCTATATTCTATGGTTTCTTATTCCAATTCCAATAACAACCCCTATTTTAGAGTTTCTACTGACATTTGAAGTAATTCAACCTTTTTGGCTTTTAACTTGGGCAATGCTATATCTAATTTCTTTTCAAATTTTAATTAATTTATTTAAAAGAACTAGAAAAGAAGAAAAACCAGAAATAGAAAATAGTATATGGAAGTTTTATAAAGACAGAAATCAGTTAAGATGGCTCAACCTTACTTGCTTTCTTTTGAATTCATTTTGTATTTCATTATTTCTCGCAATTATAATCCCCAATTTATTTCTACAGTTATTATTTACTCAGATTTTAGTAGTTTACCAGATATGTGTTTTTCTAATAATCTGGCCATTTTCATTATTATTTTGTATGAAATACGTGGAAAAATCAAAGTTAGATATTAAGATTAAAGACATATTACGTTATTTCAATATAGCTAGTTGCATTATATATCTTTTAATTCCTATAGCTTTAAGTATCAACATTTCTCTATATCTGGTTTTTATAAATGTTGATCTGTTAATTTCATTATATATAGTTCTACTAGTAATAAGTGGAACAGCATTTTTAGAGGCCTCCCTCATAGATCGTAGTTTCTTTTATTTATTGTTTAATGCAACTCGTAACAAATTTATATTATGGTCCTGGTTTGCTTTTTGTAACATATTTTCATTCTTCCTCTATTCATTTTTTCCTTTTAGCTTTATCGTGAACCTTTTCCTTTTAGTTTTATCAATTTCACTTCTTAATCTTATTTCTCTACATTTCTTATCA
>JBHLPN010000412.1:0-2661 GCA_048939445.1 Promethearchaeota archaeon
TCCAAAATATCCAAAAGTCATTTTTAAGAAAATTAATGTTTTAATTATAATTTAGTCTTATATGATTATTATATTCTAATAAATAGATGATATGATTTATGAGTATAAAAATAAAAGCTATAACAAACCCTCCAAGTCGTGAAGAATTATCAAATCGTCTTGAGAAAGTAAGAATTTTAATGAAAGAACAGAATTTGGATTATTATATTTCATTTAATCCAGTAAATATATATTATTTAACGAACTTCGCGTTCTACGTCCATGAACGACCTTTTATTCTAATAATAGAAAAAGAAGGCCCACCAAAAATGTTAATTCCCAGATTAGAAAAGGGGCATTTTGAATCGAGAGCGCGATGTGAACTTGAGTTTGTTATATATTATGAATTTCCAGCTAAGACTGGCGATAATTGGTATGATCATTTTCAAAAGCAAATAAACCCATATGCTAAGGTTGGGATAGAATCTGAATTACCTATAGGAATTGCTAATAAAACTCCCGGAGAGAAAATACTTTCCGATATAATTGATGAAGTGCGAATAATTAAAACTGAATATGAAATTGGGCGAATTTATCATGCGTGTCGAGTAGTAAATAAAGGACATAAGATTTTACTTAAAAAATGTCGTCCCGGATTATTAGAGTTTGCTTTATACAAAGAGATTAGTGATGCTATGACATCTAAAATTGTCCAAGATATACCAAATGCTAATTTTAGAGCTACAGAAACCAGAGGAGTTGTTTGGCCTCCATCAATTTCTCATGATCCTCACTTAGTACCTCACATTTTTGCGCCTATGGAAGAAGGAGGACCACATGTTTCAATAGTTTATGCTCAGGTAGATGGATATGGTGTTGAGATTGAAAGGTCGTTCTTTTTAGGTTATGTGCCTGAAGATGCGATCAGGCCCTTCGAAGTAATGTTCGAAGCAAGAGCTCTAGCCTATAATATGTTAAAACCAGGAACAATCATGAGTGACGTTGATAAAGCAGTAAGGAAATTCATAATTGAAAAAGGCTATGGTGACAATATAATTCACCGTACTGGACATGGTCTTGGTATTACAGGTCATGAAGCACCTTTTTTAGCTGAAGGTTATGATAAGCCTTTAGAACAGAATATGGTGATTAGTGTTGAACCTGGTATCTATATACCAAGAGTGGGAGGTTTTCGTCATTCAGATACAGTGTTAATCACAGGAGAAGGATATCAAAAATTGACTAAAGCTCCAGAAACTCTTGAAGAACTCACAATTCCAATCTAGAAAATCATTAATTTAATCAATAATTTTTATTATTTTGTTTAATGGTTTCCTAAAAGTGGGCTCAGGTATATCCCCATTAATATAACCAAAAGGCAAAACCGTTAAAAGATGGTCATTATCTCCCAAGCCAATTATCTCTTTTGCTTTTTGTCGATTCATAGCTCCTATCCAACATGTTCCAATCCCCAAAGACCATGCCATTAACATCATATTCATTGAGACCAAGGAAGTATCAATTAAATACCATTTTGGGCTTGTTTTAATTTTAGCAACAATCGCAATTGCTATTGGAACTTCTTTCATAAATCTACCATAACTTAGACATTTAGCTAGTTTTATTAGGGTTTGCTTATTTTTAATGACAATAAACTCCCACGGTTGACGATTCGAGGCACTAGGAGTCCATCTTCCCGCTTCTAATATCATCTCTAATTCTTTTTCTTTAATGGGTTTATCTTGAAATGATCTTATACTTCTTCTCCCTTTAAGAAAATTTAAAAAAACTTCTGGTTCTATCATTTTTATGCGATTATATGTGATTAAACTAAATATAGTTAATATTTTATCAATTAAATCGTAGATTATATAATTTATAGTTATATTTTATTTATTTCAAAAATTAAATTAGATATAATATTGTTTAAGTAATTTATAATGAAAATCCCATAATCTAATGCATTTAACAGATTTAAAAGCTCAATATTCTAAAAAAGAGTTAAAATCCGGTCCAAGAAGTAAAGGATACAAGTTGATGACAAAACATTATGAATCTCATAACCACGATCCTCATCACACTTTTTTTTATGGTTTTTTATGCTTGATATATTATGGAGTTAATACAATTGATGATTTAAAAGCGAAGATGCATCTTTTTTTTATTTCTTCTACTGGGCATGTTGTTATTGGGGATGAAGATGTGGAGGAATACTTACAAAAAGCAAAATGGAATAAATTGGTTCAACTTAAAGCAGATAATACTATAACTCTTACTGATGAAGGTATTATTCTTGTTGAATTTAGTTATTTTTGGAATGGTTATTACCTGGTATACAACTGCAAATGCTCCTTATAATTTTTTTAACAGTAGGAGTAATCGCTTATATATATATTCTAACAAAAAGATTAAAATACAAGGAAACTTAACGATAAATGAAGAAAAATTGATCAAATTCGTTTATTTAATCATTTTGATTGAAATATTCTGAATCAAAATTCGGATATATTTTCTTTTTTCTTCCTTCTTTTTTAAATTTAATAAGATCAAGGTCGATTAATTTATTTAAATGGTATTGAATTGTTTTATGGTCAACTTTAAATTCTTTAGTGATAAGATTGTTCCAGACCCCTGGTTTTTGTTCAATCATCTCTAAAATCTCCAAAGTTAACTTACTCTTTT
>JBHLPN010000413.1:0-2652 GCA_048939445.1 Promethearchaeota archaeon
AATTCATCCAGTTCATGGTCACGTACCGCCTCTATGAGAGGTCTTTCCGCGGTGTTCTTAATATTAAATAGTCTTTTTAGAAAATTAACTTTTTTAATAAGCCAATTACTTTTTTTTCCCTGAATCTAATCATAAAATGGATATAAAAAACTAAATCACTGTAAAACAATAACTTCAATTGAATTATATTTTAAAACTATAAGCGAAATGAGGGAAATAATTCCCGTAAGTGTTGTAGATAAGAAAATATTTTTTTAGATTAGATAATACCTTCAAATAGAGATTTAATTTTTATTCAAAACTATAAGATGAATAAAATTCAAAATTGAGATAATTTAGTTATGCCTTATAAAATTCTAAAGAAAATCCAATTGGATAATAGTGGTACATTATATGAAATGGATTTAGAAACGCCTATAATAGCTAAAAAAGCATTTGCAGGGAATTTTATATTAATTAGAGTAAATGAAAAAGGAGAAAGAATTCCTTTAACAATAGCAGACTATAATGCTGAAAAGGGGATAATAACGATTGTTTTTCAGGTTGTTGGAAAAAGTACCAAACTTCTCTCAAATCAAAATGCAGGTGACGATATTTTAGATATTGTTGGCCCATTAGGTAATAGAATCCATATAGAACAATATAAAAATCCTGTGGTTATTATTGGTGGAGGCGTTGGAATTGCTGAATGCTATCCTCAAGCAAAGGAATTGAAAAACGCTGGAAATAAGATTATTTCTATTATTGGTGCTCGTACTAAAGATTTATTATTTTGGAAAGACAAAATGGCTGCTGTTTGTGACAGATTAATTGTCTGTACTAATGATGGAAGTGAAGGAATAAAAGGATTTGTTACTCAACCTCTTGAAGAACTAATAAGAAATGAAAAAATTAGTATTGTTATTACAATCGGACCATTGATCATGATGAAGAATGTTTCACTGATAACAAATGGCAGCAATGGATTACCAAAAGTAAAAACTTATGTATCTTTAAATACAATAATGATTGATGGCACAGGGATGTGTGGGGGTTGCCGCTTTTTAACTTATTCTGGGGAAATTCGTTTTGCATGTGTCGATGGTCCAGATGTAGATGGACATATTGTAGATTTTGATAATCTTTTAAATCGTGCTAATAGATTTCTTGATCAAGAGAAAGAATCATTAGAACAGTATGAACATGAATGTAAAGTATTAGAAGAATCAAAAGGTGAAACTTCTTAAAATGATAGAACAAACACCTTTAGTTGAAATCTTTTCAAAAAATAAAGATAAAATTTTAGAAACAGGAAGATATAGTGAACCTGAATTTATTATTCTCCTCAATTCAATAAAGGAGGCTGAAAAAGAAAGACAAGTTATATTAAAAAAGATAAAAGAAATAGGGGCGCTAGATCTTCAAAGAATGAAAAATGATTTAAAAATACCTGAAGAAAGTCTGATTTATAATATTGAGTATTTAAGAGAATTAGGTTCTTTGGAATTTTTAGGAGAAAAATCAAGGTTTTTTCATAAAAATATTGAATTTAATGAAAATAAAGGATTATTTCCTAATGTTTCAATAATTAGGGATAAGAATTTATGTTGCGGATGTGGTTTGTGTGATTCACTTTGTCCTGTACATGCTATTATTCATTCAAGTGGTACATTTGAAATTAATGAAGATCTTTGTATTAATTGTGGTTTATGTTTTTCATGTTGTCCAAGATCCTTCTTTCCAAAAGCTTTAAAAAGAAGTCGAGAAACTAATGAAGCAGACATTAAGTTTATAGATGAATTAGATCATTTTTATAACATATATTCTGCCCATACCAATGACGATAGAATTAAAAATTTGGCTCAGGATGGTGGGATTGTTACAACCTTACTTAAAACAGCTTTTCAAGAAAAATTGATAGAAGCCGCTATAGCAGTAAGCGTATCAGATGAGCCCCATAAACCACTCCCAGTATTGATTGATCGTGAAGAGGAACTATTAAGAACAGCAGGTACAAAATATACCAATTCTCCTTCGCTGAAATTATTACATAGTTCAAGAAATTATAAGGGTATTGCCATAGTTGGCACACCATGCATGATGGAAGCACTTAAAAAAGCATCTTTTTATCCATTAAACAAACCTTTCTATGATAATATTGTTTTAAAAATAGGCTTGTTTTGTATGGAATCATTTGATTATGAACAAATAAAGAATCTTTTGAAAACTGAATTTCACATATCTCCTAAGGCTATAAAAAAAATGGATATCGATAAGGGAAGATTTTTCGCTTTTCATAAAGATAATTCTATTTATACGATACCAGTTAAAAAACTTAAAACATATGGTAGGTTAGGATGTTTTTTTTGTGATGATCTGACTTCAGAACAAGCCGATATAGCGGTAGGTTCTATTGGATCAGAACCAGGCTGGTCAACTGTCATTATAAGAACTAAAAAAGGTGCTGATTTATTTCAAAAGGCTTTAAATCTTCAATTAATTGAATCAAAGGAAATAAGTGAGGAAACTGATAATTTTAGGTTATTAAGCAGAATTAGTAAATCTAAACAAAAGTTCTATAAAGAATTGACAAGACCAAAAATGCCTCAACAACAGCCAGATGTAAGAATTACTAATTTTCAAGAAGTACCCAAAGGATTGACCTTAGAAATG
>JBHLPN010000414.1:0-2642 GCA_048939445.1 Promethearchaeota archaeon
GGTATGGTGACTAAATACAATTGCCCGGATTTCTTATTCTTGAGAAATAAATTCTTACAATGAGTCCCTGGGATATGTCCACAATAAATTTTTGCCTCAGGTACAGTAAAAACTGCTTTGTGTGTGTGCAATACATATTTAATATTATGATCTCTTAACCAATGCTTTAAAGAATCTTGCATTTTTTCTTCAATTAAATAAAAAGCTCTCTGAGTTATAAGTTTTTAAGCAATATCTTATATTTTTGTTTTATTTCTCATATTGAGATAAGTTTTATAGAAGGATAAAGCAATTATAAAAAGATACTTTTATATACAAGGATAATCAAATTAATATGAATTAATTATATTAATTACTTCTTAAAATGGTGATCTAAAGTGTTCCAGGGCGAAATCATCATTGGTTTCTATATTTTTCTTTATTATTTTGGGTGGGTTTGCTTTGTTCTGTTTTGGATAGGTTTCGCAGTCTGGATTATTTACAAATTTCTCAAGACCTATGATATAATAGGTGGAATTGGAAATAAATCGGAACAAAGATATGATTACCAGAATTTACAATGGTTGAAATATCAATATTATGATATGGAAAAAAGTATTCAAGAAATCGCGGATGATCAAGGCGTAAGTATGATGACAATCACAAAATGGCTTGATAAAATAGAGAAAGGTAAGGAAGATGAAGATAATGCAAATTCTACGAAGATTAAAACAGTTGTTGACCAAAAAAAAAGATCAAAGAAGAAGAGAGTTTGTCCTTACTGCAGAATTTTTATGAAATATTATGAGAAAAGATCAACTTATCAATGTCCTAGATGTAAGAAAAAATTTCAAGACATATTTTAATAGGTTTTAGGTAGTAAGGTTTAGAATGTGAAGTCTATAGAGTGAATTAAAATATAATTTGTTTTTCTCAGTATGTTTCAATAATACTCTTAAGGAATAATGCTCAATGTATGGTGACTAAGTATAATTGCCCGGATTTTTTATTATTGAGAAACAAATTCTTGCAATGGGTTCCAGGGATATGCTTACAATGAATTCTTGCTTCAGGTACAGTAAACACTGCTTGGTGAGTGTGTAAAACATATCTAATGTTATTATCTTTTAACCATCGCTCCAATGAATCTTGCATTTCTTTTTCAATTAATTAAAAAGGTCTCTTCATTATAATTTTTTAAAAAAATAACCTTATATTACCCTACCTAATATTAAATAAATTATTTAATAATTATATTAAAAATTCATAACCATATATTCATAAATGAAAAGGTTTCCTCCAAACCAATATTGTAATGCTCCCATGGACATCAGCAGCATTGGAAACCCAATCACGAGCCACTTTCGTGAATCTTTTATCAACAACCCAATACCACACAAAATTAATATTATCTCAGGCCCAAAAACCAATAAAAGAGTAATGAATCCATGACTATCTATGTTAATATTACTGGGACCTAAGATCGGAGGGCCAATAGGACTGTCTATGAGCGCTATCAGCATAAAAATATATACACCAAATAAAATATATACAATGCTGAAAGCAAGATACCTTTTTTCGATTATTAGATCTTTTATCACTTTTCCTTCTCTCACAATAAAACCAGCTATGAGAAACCCTAGGCTAATATTCGTTGGAAGAACCATAAGTCCAAAATAAAAATTATATGTATATAATTTAAAAATTATAGATCCTATCATCCAAAAAAGAGTACTACTAAAAAATATTATCACACCTTCGATTACCAATAAATTTCCAACATTTTTCTTTTCCATTTTATCATCTCCAATTTTAGAATTTTTTTTGCTGATAGAAAACCACCGAATTATGTAATTTCTCTTTTCTTCCGATCTTTACTTCTGATTAGTACAATAATGATGATGCCGGCAACTGTCATAGATATCGGAAAAGCAAAACCTATAATTTCCATCATTTCTACAAAAGGAGAAACTCCTCTATAAAATCTAGCTCCAATATCCACCAGAAGGTTTACAGTATTGTTCCATTCACATATAAAGGATCGTCCTCCTATAATATCAACGACACGGCTCTGAATTGTACCAGTTCCCATTGTTCCAAATACAGGTTGATTTCCATATACTCTTAACTCTACTCTTCCAGTTGTATCTCCTATCCATTCTTGCGATGTTCCTAAATGATATACTAAATAAAAGATATCCCTGAACTCAAAAGGATTATGATTTGAAAAGCTGTAACGATATCTTATAATAGATGTACTATTCTTGAGTAGTGTTATATTACTTCTAATTAAAGTTATTGGATATATCTCAACAAACCATGCTAATTGGATATCTATTGCGGTTATATTTTCATTCCAAGGTGATACATTGATTAAATCATGAGAAATGGGAGTATTATTTGCAAACACTTCAAATGTAATTTCACTAGTATTTACTGCCAAAGAAATGGGTTGTATTACTGTTAAAGTGGTTGTATTTTCTTGATTGTATATTGTATAGTTGGTATCAAAACCGATATCGATTTTATTAGATAGATCGGCATTATTGAAGGTGATAATAGTATTTGTGTAAGAAAGCTGTAAAGGTGCGGTACTATTTAGAAAGATTTCAGCAATAAATTGATCTGGTGAAGGGGGAGGAGGAGCAGATACATTAGGAGTT
>JBHLPN010000415.1:0-2630 GCA_048939445.1 Promethearchaeota archaeon
TGTATTGGTTGTGGCGTTTGTTCCACCAATTGCTCATCTAAGCGATTGATTCTTGAAAAAGTTGAAAATAAAATACCAGTTAAATCTATGCCAGATGCTTATCGTAAATATGGTGAAGAACGTTATATGAATAGATTAATCTAATTTTTTTTTCTTTTTCTAATTGGATTTTAAATTGCCGTTCGCAATTAGTCAATTATTTTTAGCTTAAACTAAAGTAACAAGAATAATAACACCAATTAAAAATACTAAATTATAATTTTTCACTTCTTTTTTGGATTATTTTGTATATATGTAAATAAACCCATATTTAAATACAATCTATCGTTATTACATTTTTTTGGCTTTAATAAGATGTTAACCTATATAAGAGATTAATCAAGTATCCTATTCACTATTCTAAAGTAAAATTTGCTTTACGTGAATGGATATTTAAATAGAAGCAAATAATTAAATATGAACTTAATCCTAAATATTCTTATGAAGTTATCAAGTAATGATTTTAAACATAATCAATTATTAGATAGTAAATTTTCATTGCGAGGGGGGAATAAATCACCTCATCTGAAATGGGAGAAAGCCCCTCCAAATACTAAGAGTTACGCTCTTTCATGTAATGACCCAGATGCTCCAGCAGGTGATTGGATCCATTGGCTTGTTGTGAATATTCCCCAAAAGGTAAGTGAAATCCCTCAAGGAGGTCCAATCCCAGGAGATCAATTACAAAATGATTTTGGAAAAACTGGTTATGGTGGTCCAGCACCTCCAAGTGGTACACATAGATATAAATTTAAGATTTATGCGCTGGATGTTGATAAATTAAAAAGTGTCAATAAGAAGAATTTTTACGAAGAAATGGAAGATCACACTATAATTTCGGCTGAATTAATTGGATTGTATAAGAGTAAAAAATAAAAATTAAATACAAATCTTTTTTTTAAATTTACTAATTGAAACTTTCTTATTATGTAAAAATTGAATATTTTAAGTAGATTACAATAATTCTGCTTATACTATTTATGAGAGTAATAAGTAAAGAATTTAAACCCATATGTATTTTTTAATTTTATTTAAGAATATTAGAGTGAAAATAAATGGAACCCATAAATAAATTTGAGAATATGGCTCAAGAAAACTTTAGAATAGCTAAACAAGAAAAAGCATTAGCAAAAGAATCGAAATTGGTAGGAAAAACCGAATTAAAAAGAGCAAAGGCAAGGGAATTACTTGTTGAGAAAGAATTAGAACTTGCAAGAATAAAACGGGCATGGGCTGAAAAAAAAATTAATCTCGTTGTTGATAAACGTAATCTCAAAAAAAAGGGATATATTGAGATACAAGAAAATGACTTAAACAGTGAAGAGAAAACAGCATTAGTTAATCAAAAAATAGCGATAATTCAACAGCAAATTGCCCAATTAAATAGTGATATTGCCTTTTTAGAAAGAAAAATGGCTAAAAAACTAATAAACCTTGTTACTGATAAATTAGATGCAGCAAAAGAGAGAGAAAAGCTTGCAAAAATCCAAGAAATTTATGTTAAAGATTTGAAAGCGAAATTGCCAGAAAGTAAGCTGTTAGAGGATTTAGACCAGATAAAAAACCAAGAGAAGGCTTTAAATAAAGCTAGAAGCACCATTGTAGAAGGAGAGACTGAAATAAATAAAAAGCAAATTGAATTATCTAATCTAAAGAAAGAACTTTCCTTAAAACTATCTGAAAGAGAAAAAATTAGACCTGGTCAAAGTAACAATGAATTTTTATGAAAGTTATAAAATAAAACAATTTGAGGTATTAAATCATGAGTCTTGAAAAAGGGAAAGATATTTCATGGGGATTTAAAATAGTTTTAATAGCTGCTGTTTTAATTGGTGTAATTGTAATTGGATTTTTATTAAACTTCTCAATTTCATATTTCATTGGATTAGTAATAGGGGTAGCAGCAGCTATAATAATACTATTAATAATTTTCAAACTGCCTAAAGTTTATGTAAAAGTAAGTAAATATTAAATTACCTCATAAACAATTTAAATTTCATTTTTTTTTGTTCTCTGTTATTTTTAAAAACAAAATTAATTTGTTTTTAACTAGTAAAAGATTTTTCCGCCAATTTTATGTATTTAATAATGCATTTAATCTAAGATACTTATTTAAATGGTTATTATAATTCGCCACAATCTTCTATACAAGCATTATTTTTACATGATAAAAAAGTGATTAGATAATTAAGTATTTCAAATAATATAATATTAAAAATTTAGATAATAACGAGTACATCTAGAAGTGAAGAATGTTTCATAAATAAATTATTTTAAATTTTCTTTATTCCTTTTTTTTGAGCTCTCATAATTAATAAATTACAAAATATTGAACTATTTAACGAGTTTTAGACTAAATCTTTTGAAATTATTTCTCTTTATTGAATTAAACATAATTTAATGCTAAATTTTTAAAAAAGATAAATATACAGAATTTTAATCTTTGATTATTCTTTCTTAACTTTATCCAATTGCTTTTTCAATTTTATAAAATATTCTGGTTTAGATATTTGATATGGTATAGGATATCTTGTACCTGCTTTATGTGTTTCTGCCATTCCTTCTATAATTTCATTAATAATCCCAATTGG
>JBHLPN010000416.1:0-2624 GCA_048939445.1 Promethearchaeota archaeon
GGATTTAATGGCACTAGCAACGTAGTTGCGGATCTCGAATTGGGAATAAATTCTTCTGGCACTATGGCTCATAGTTTTGTGCAAAAGTTCGAGAACGAGCAAGACAGTTTTAATTCATATTTTAAAATTTATGGGAAGGATTCTATACTTTTAATAGACACATATGACACTGAAAAAGGAGCAGAGATATCGAGTAAATTTGGAAATAAAATACGAGGGGTAAGAATAGATTCTGGTGATCTTATTGACCATGCTAAAAAGGTTCGAAAAATTTTAGACGATAATGGTTGTGAAGAGGTTTTAATTGTAGCAAGTTCAGATTTGAATGAATATAAGATAAAAGAAATTATTGAAAAGAATGCTCCAATAGATGCTTTTGGAGTAGGAACGGAGTTGGCAACTTCTCGAGATGATCCAACAATATCAGGAGTTTATAAATTAATAGAATATAATGGAAATCCAATAATAAAAATTAGCGAAGAAAAATTAACATATCCAGGAATAAAACAGGTTCATAGAATGTATGATAAAAATGGTATGTTTAAAGAAGATGTGTTATCACTTGAGTATGAACCGGCCCCTTCTAAATCAGAACCCTTATTATTTCAGATTATGAAGAATGGGGAATTAATCAAAGAATTACCAAAATTAGATGACATTCAAAATTTTTACTTAGATAATATTAAAAGATTACCTAATTCCTATAAGAGCTTAGAGGAAGTTCACATGTTCGATTTACAGGTTTCAAAAAAATTGCAGAAGCTTACAAATTCTTTGAAACTCAAACATTCTTAATTTTTAAGATTTAAATTGTTAAATTAACACATTCATCCCAAAGTTCTTTATTTTAAAGAAAGCAAAATTTAAGTTATAATTATAAAGAAGTCTATTTTATTGATTATCTCTTTGAAACCTTTCTAACATTCTTTACTGTATAGCCCCAAAAATTATCCTTTACAAGTTTTCCATTAAAGCTGATTTTATCTCTTTTTGTGAAATTATTTTCATTTTGTAATTTCTCACTTATTCGTACTTTTAAGTTTTCAATGTTTTCGATATCTTCCTCACGATAATCACTTTGTTTTTTTAATTTGAACCCTAATTTAATGTTTTCAAGGGAAGCCATAAAAAAGGTTGTTACATTTCCTTGAAATTCGGATTCTCGTTCAACTATTTCCATTATTTCACTCTCATATACAGTTATTGAAGAATCAAGATACTTCATCAATTTAGCTCCTGATGATGATTCATCAATTAAAACTGCTGAATCTTTTAATTTCTCACTTGGTTCTTCCACATGGACTTCAGCAAGCTTTATTGTTTTTATTTTTTTTTCAAAATCATCAGGTAGAACTGTTAATGTCCAATCACTTAGTTTAAACCAATTTTGCTTTAAGGAAAAGATAAATCCAATCCAAAAATGACTGCAAAAACCCATGTTTGCCCCTATCCGACAATCACAGTCACGTTCAGGATTACCAATGTTTTTTGGAGTAATAGATAAGAATGATTCTACTTCCCAATTCCATCCTTTAAATTTTAATTCTATTTCATGTTTATTGGGATTTACAATTTTAATTTCAGCAATGCTCTCTCTATCTTCGCCATTAATCTTTTTTATTGCCAAATCTATTCCAGTAGAGATTATTTGCTTTTCTTTTTGCTGTAATAGTTCCTTAAATTCCTCCTCAGCTAGCGAATCAAGTATAAAATCAATTAATTCTGATTTCTTCAGTTTAGAATAGCCTTTTATTTCAAAATCTCTGCAAATTTGTTTTAAATCGTCAACATTTAAGTATTGAAAAAGAAATTTTAAGTAAGTTTTATCTTCAATTGCCCTTTTCATTTTAGGTTAAGCCCAAAAGTTTTAAATTGTGAATTCTCCAAATATAATTTGGATATATTGCTTATAATCATAACGGTTGTAAAAATTTTTTCATTAACTTTCTTTTGACCACTGAATTGCAAAATTTCAGTAAAATAATGAGAATTGCCTAAAAGACTTAAGTAAAGCGAGACTAAACTATCAACTTAGAAAAAAGAAATTCTAAATATATTTAGTCTATCATGGTCCCCCTTACAAGAAAATCCGTTAAATTATTGACAAGTTCTTCCTCTTCCATTTCAAAATTACTCCGAATCCACCAAATAAACACTCCAAGTACAGTAGATGTCCAAACTCTAGCTGAGATCTTAGGGTTTTGGACGCGAGCACCATAATTTAACAACTTTATAATGATTTTTTCTACTTCATCTGTAAAATTATCCATAATTTCATTTCTTTTTATACGATATTTTTGGTCCATTCCCCCCATTTGCTCAAAGAAAATTAGAAAAGTTTCTTTTTTTTCTTTAAACATCTTCGCATATCCCCGAAAAAGTTTCTTAACCGCAGAGATTGGGGGAATTCTATTATCTTTGAAATAAATGAATAATTCTCTAAATTTACTTATCATTAGTTCAGCTAATCCACTAATTAATACTTCTATTACTTCCTCTTTTGAATTAAAGTAATTATAGAAGTTGCCTACGCTGGTATTAGCCTTATTTGTTATATCTTTTATTCGGGTGTTATTAAATCCTTTTTCTTCAAAAACAGAGAGTGCTGATATTATAAATAAATT
>JBHLPN010000126.1:0-3800 GCA_048939445.1 Promethearchaeota archaeon
AAATTTATTGTGTAAGGAAAATCATTTGAAAATTGACCTTGATCATACTTTTCCATAGCATTTTCAGGCATTAAGACAGAATATTCTAATGGATTCTCGTCTAAAGTCCAATTAAAATCAGAATTTCTTGAAATTGGATTGAGATTGTTTCCAATCCTTTCAAAACCTACAATTAAACCCTCAGATATAATAATTCCTCCTGATTTTGAGATTTTTATATTATCAGAAAATATTGCCTTGTCCTGATATTTTGATATAATTGAGCCTATAAATTCTCCTTCAATTAATATCTCATTTAATGAATCAAATAATACAAAATTAGGTGAATTTTTCATGGTAACTATTTTATCTTCAATATTATGTACTCTTTTTAACCAAGTGTTTAATTGTTATATCATTAATCTTATATATAAATACTTACCATATATTTTTTGGTAGGATATACAAATAATATTAATAGAAAAAAAATGGATTCTTCCATACTTTCTCAAGATATAACAGAATTATCGAAGTCAGCATTGCTAGATAGAGCAAGTCAATTCATTTTTTCAACTGGTTTAAATGACGGAACCTCAAAATTATGTAAGGCAAATATGAAATATGGATTAGCCCAATTTCATATCATTCAACAAAAATATGGTTTTGAGCCCATTGCAACTTTTATATCTTCTCCTGATGAAACTATCTCAAGAAATAAGGTGAGGTGGAATTCGGGATTAGGATATGGTGGACGATTAAATTGGGGAGATGGGAATGACAAACTAATTTTTCTTAACACAAAACCGAATTGTTGTGGAATTTTGGTTGGAGGTTTAGAAGAATTACCTGATCCTTATGAACTAATTAAAAAAATTGATACAATAAAATCTAGAGAGTTATATCATAATGATGTTTGTATAGACTGGGACTTTGGGGTATCAAATCATTTTATTAACTGTCTTGAAACGAAGAATTTATCTGATATTCATTTCCCACCTTATATTTTTTTAATTCATGGTTCTGCTCCAGAATTTAGGGATGATACTTATGGGATTGGGCTTTATTTTGATAAATCAAAGACATTAAAAGATGTAGCAATTGAAGAAAAAAGTAAATTGGGTACACAATATATCCTAGTAAATTCTGATGCTACAGAGTATCTTGAATTTAGCAAAAAAGCTTTAGAATTTTCGAATGCAAAAAGGGAGATTATTGCTGAAAATCTTTTTGATTTTGGGTATGATCTTATCTGTAACCAACCACACCAATTCCTAAAAGATTATAATAATATGTATTTAGGGAGTAATTGTACAGATGTTAATTGTAACTTAATTAAATCAGATATTTTTCCCACCACTCTTAGGGCAGATATAGCCGCTTATTTGTTTAAAGGAAAGCAAAATTTTTCTGAGACAACTCTTAAAAATCAAAATCTCTTAGAAAAGGCAGAAAAATTAGGTTTGCTAGATTTATTATTAAATGCTAATATTCTTCCTCATGGTGGGGGTTATAAATTTACAGATACAGAAGATGTATTAGATATATTGGAGTATAAAGACCAAAGATATTTTGTTACTTCATTAAAAACGAATATTAGCAGATTAAAAATAGTTAGAGATGTAAGTGAACTACAATTTGAATATCGAGGACGAGATGTTATTCTTAAAACTATTCAATTAGATCTCGGAGATATAATTGCTCGACTGAATCCTCTGTTTTCATTAAAATTATAATTTATTCAATTCTGGTTCCTGGAGATAAATCTTTTTCTGGTATTAAAATTGATACTTTATCACCTTCAACTGCCGCAAGAAGCATTCCTTCACTTAAAATTCCCTTTAGCTTCCTAGGTTCTAAGTTAGTTAGCACGACAATTTTTTTCCCTTTTAATTCCTCAGCTTTATAATGCTCAGCTAAACCAGCGACTAAAGTCCTTTTTTCAGTTCCTAAATCAATTGAGATTTTGTAAAGTTTATCTGCTTTGGGAACTTTTTCAACTTCTTCAACTAAAGCTACTCGAATATCTAATTTTTTAAATTCTTCATATGAAACCAAATTTTTTTCACTTTTCTTTAACTTTTTTAAATTTTCTAATTCTTTAATCAATTCTTCAACTTCTATTTTTTGGAAGAGTGGTTTTGGAACTTTTATTTTATGTCCTTCCTTCAGTACGTTGTCTTTAATGCTTTCCCATGATAATTGCTCTAAGGTTTCTTTAATATTAATATAATCTAAAATTTTCTTAGAAGTATCAGGAATGAATGGACCCAACAGGATAGCTAAAGCATAAACTGCTTGAGCACATATATTAAAAACTTGACCTGCAGCGACTTTATTTTTTTTAATTAAATGCCAAGGTGCTTTATCATTCAAGTAAACATTTCCTTCTCTTCCAAAATTGACAATTTCTCTTAGTGCTCTCCTTAACTCGAAGTTTTCTAATAGATTTCCTATATGTTCTGCAATGCTATTTATTTTGGATACAAATTTCCTATCTACGTCATCTAATTCAATTTTTTTTGGTATTGTGCTATTAAATTGTCTATAAATAAATGTTAAAGACCGATGGATAAAATTTCCTATAACATCATTTAATAATTTTATATTATTGTCAAATTCAGACCATAAGAATGATGTATCACTCTTTTCAGGTCTATTATAGATTAAATTGAATCTCCAATAATCTAAAGGGGCTAAAGCAAGTGCATCATCAATCCATATACCAATTCCTCTTGATTTCGAAAATTTAGTGTTTTCAAACATTAACCATTCAGTTGATGATACATTGTAAGGTAAAACAAGTTTTTCACCTTCTTTTTTATCTTCATTATAAGCTAATAGTAACCCTGGAAATACAATTAAATGAAAAATAATGTTATCTTTTCCGATAAAATATACAGTTTTAGTATTAGAATCCTTCCAAAAGTAGGCAAATTTATCTGGTTCATTAATTATATTCTCTGCCCATTCTTTAACAGCAGTAACATATCCTAAAACTGCCTCGAACCATACATAAATAGTCTTATTTTCAGCACCTTTGAAGGGTGCAGGAATTCCCCATTCTAAATCTCGTGTAATTGATCTTTCAGGTAGACCCTCGCCTATACTATTTAAACACATTTGTCGAGCATTTGCGGGTATGATTTCATTTTCATCAATTAATTTAGCTAATCGGTCCTGTAATTTAGGTAGATCTAAATACCAATGTTTAGTTTTTTTAATTATTGGAGGATTTCCACACACAGCGCATCTAGGATTAATCAGCTCTAAAGGAGTTAATAATTTCTGGCAGCTATCACATTGATCTCCTCTAGCATCTTCAAAATCGCAATGAGGACATATCCCTTCTACAAATCTATCTGGTAAAAACAAATCATCATTTTTACAGTATAATGATTCGATCTCTTTTTCTGTTATATATCCATTTTTTTGGATATCTAAATACATTTTTTGTACAAATTCAATATGTGTTGGATTATGTGTTATAGTATAATTATCAAATGAAATCTGCCATTTTTCATGTAAATCTTTTATAATCTTGTGATATTTAAATGCTAGTTCTTCAGCACCAACATTTAGTCTTTTTGCCTCTACTGAAACGGGCGTTCCATGAGAATCTGATCCAGAGACAAATACTACTTCTTCTCCTTTTATTCTCAAAAACCGTGCAAATACGTCTGCTGACAAAGTACTTCCAATTAAGTTTCCTAAATGGGGAACAGCATTTACATAAGGCCATGCTGATGTGACGATCCATTTAGACTTATTTATGATTCCTAATTTAATCGACCTCTATACTTAATGTTATTAATAAAAAGAAT
>JBHLPN010000126.1:3900-8277 GCA_048939445.1 Promethearchaeota archaeon
GAGTGTTCTCCATAATCTTTTTCACCACCTAATTGGCAAGCATCAATAAATACTCCTAAACCTTTAGCAATTTTAACCATCTTTTGTAATTTACTAACATCGTTATTTAGTTTGTTATCACTAATAATTAATATACGGGCCGTTTTTCCTCCAACTTTTCGCATTTCCTCAACAAGAATTTGTAGAGCAAATGCTATACCTTCGTGTAATAATCCTCGACCTGAAATTTGAACTTTTTTCAGGGAATTGATTAACTTTTCTTCTTCGAATGCAAAATCAATCAATTTTCTTGTTACATTCCCAAATGTAATTATTGATATTCGGTCTTTCATGTCAATTGATAATTTTGATTGTATGAAATTCTTAGCTGCTTGTAATTCAATTACTAATCTACTTGGCTTAAAATCCTTTCTCAACATCGACCGGGAAGTGTCTAAAAGGATAACAGTATCTTCAATTTTTTGCACAGGCAAATTTTTCTAATCTTAATTATTAAAAATTAATAAAATAATAGAAGCAGAATCTTATAAATTTCAATATCTATGTTTTATTATTTTAAATAATTGTAAGCAAATAGGGTGAAAACTCTAATTGCATTAACAAAATCTTGTATTTCTACATTTTCATCAATTGAATGAGCACTTATTCCATTTCCAGGTCCAAAGATTATTGTTTCAGGGCAATAACCTTCATTACGCAGATGAGACGTATCAGCACTAGCAGGAAATAGGAAATAAAATGGTTTCTCGTTATAAACTTCTTCTACTATCCCATAAAACCTTTTCAAAACAGAAGATTCCTCCCAGTTTTCCCAAAATGATGGTTCAGAATATTGAATATTTTCTATGTATACAAAAATCTCTCCAGGATCGCCTATGGGCTCGTCCTTTACGATATATCCTAGGTCTTCTTCAATTAGCTTTTTTAATCCATTCAAAATGGGCTCTATTTTTTGGCCTGGTAATAGTCTAAAATCTATAATCGCTTCACATTTATCGGGTACAACATTATCTTTTGTTCCTCCTTTAATTATTGTTAAGCTCTTAGTAAATTGTGTGAGAGCTTGAACAACACTTTTTAAAAGAGGTTGTTCATTTAATATTTTTTCTAGAACATCTAAACTTGGAAATGAAACACTCATTAACTTCTTTAATTCTTCCAATGATAATGGGGGTTTAATTTTTGGAATGTATTCATCTACCTTATTTAAGTTATGAATTATTTCACTCATCATATAGATCGCATTTTTTCCCATGAATGGCCATGAAGAGTGAGTAGAAATTCCATTAGTGATTATTTTAACAACTAAACGCCCTCTTTCACCTACACTTATAACATGAGGTAATGGTTTAAGTCTAGTTGGTTCTGAGACAATAGTAAAATCCGGTTTAATTGATTGCAACTTATTATCAATACACCATTTAGTGCCATATTCTCCACCTGTTTCCTCATCTGCAACTGCATTTAGTATTAAATTTCCCGCGAGAGTTAAATTTAATTTCTTCAAAATTTTTAAAGCTATAACCATTGCCGCTAATCCTCCTTTCATATCAGTTGCCCCCCTTCCATAAATGTATTTCTTTCTTTTTATAGTTGCTGATAGCGGGGGATATTTCCATTCTTCTTCATTTCCTGGGGGAACCACATCCATATGCCCATTATATAAGAGATTCTTTCCTTCAAAATTACTATTTAAATAAGCAATTAAATTAGCGCGGTTATCACCAAAGGGAATTATCTCGACATTTATTTTAGAATTTTTTAAATACTTTTCAATAACTAAAGCTACGTTTTTCTCATTTCCAGGAGGATTATAGGACTCCGCTTGAATTAACTCTTGGAAAAAGGTGATATATTCTTCTTGATTTTGTTTAATTTCATTTAAGATCTGTTGTTCACTCATTTCAACATTCCTTCAATTTAATATTTCTTCTAGATATTTAGAAGGATTTAGAATTTTATAATATTTTGTTATATCAGAAATCTAACCGATAAATATTAAAAATTAGGAAATTTTAATACTTTTAAATTATTTTATTAACAAAAATTAGATATTACGGTAATTTTATTGGTTCGACGAAAAAAAGAGATAAAACGAATATTCTTTGTTGTACTTTTCGTTATTACAGTTTTTTTATCCAATGTGCAGATCTTAAGTAATATTAATGTATTTCAAGATGAAAGAACAAATAATGAAACAGTATTAGATGAATTACCTTTAAGTTCTAATCTTGATTTAAATGATATTATTACAGGCTCAGGAGTAAATCAAGATGTCAGGATTTATGTAAATAATGAATCTGAAAATTTACTAAATAATGAAAATTATTTTGAAATTCCTTCGCTTCCAACTGAAGATATGTATCTTTCTTATGGCAATTTTAATTTTACATTTCAAAATAATTTTACAACAGATTACATTATCGAGGACGATAACGCACTCTATGCAAACGATTTTATTTCTTTTGATTTTGATACGGGTGCTTCAAGTATTAATATTAATAATGGTACTATTATTAGTGGCGGCTATTCTCAGTTAGTAGATGGCAATGAAAATAGTAATATTTATTTAAATGCTGAGAATGGATTATTAAATTTTACTGTTTCAGCTGATTTTACAGATACTACATTTACCTCTGGAGTTATCATTGGGAATGTTAAATTTAATAGAACAAGAATTTTAGCTTTAATTTCATCTTTGATGTTCGGAATTTATAGTGATGCGAACTTGACGATAAGAATAAGAGATTATTCACAACCTACTTGGAAAGAAGTAATATCTAATCTCCCTATCAATAGTAGTTTAAATAAACAAGAGGTAAATGATCATTTTATCAATGAAAACTTAAATTTCATTGACTTAACAAGTATTTGTTATATTGAGTTTAGTTTTGAAAGATTTGATAAAAACCAGTTTTATACAAGGCTATATGAATATGATCTACAAGCAACATACGCATTTGACCTCCCTATTACTAGTCAAGAGTATGTAGCATTAGAGTTTGATTTAAAGGGAGAAAGTTCTGCTGTTAATGGATTTTATGCTTGGATACGAACACTCGATCTAGTTGAGGCTGCTACCTCACAATTGAACATTACATTATATAGAGCTAATAGGACTGTAGTAAGAACAGATGCTAATTTAAGAAATGTTAATTTAGGTCCGAATTATAATGAAATGATTGATTCTAAATTGGTATCATATACTGGAGATAATCTTTCTTATTTTGATTTTAACATTGGTAATACAGGTAATCTAAATCTCGATAATTATTTTATTGTAATCAAATCTGATAACTCTAAAATGGTATATAGTCTGGTGACACTTCCTTGGTATACTTACGGAGATAGTGGAGAAACTGAACATCAATTAAAAACAACATTGGATGATGGAAGTAAATGGAGAAATGCCAGAAAAGTAATTGAGACTACCAATCAACCTTATACTTCTGGACAATTAGATGCAAGTTCATTTAAATTAGATGTAACTAGGGGTTATATGCCCTCAGATTTCATTGTTGACAGTGTTAATACATTAAGAATTCAGGAGATTACAATTGAGAATTTAGTAATTAAATCCTTTCCCTATAATGAAAGTTCATACTTAACTTGGGGTTTAGGTCAATGGAATAACCCTTTTCCAAACCCGATTGAGGATGATGCATTCAATAATTTTCAAGTGGATCTCACATGGAACAAGAGTATCATAAAAGGATTTCAATTTACTGTTAACTATTCTGTAAATGCTTACTGGGTTGAAAGTGCTTCAGCTACATACAGCGCAACTTATAATAAAGATCCCGAATGGCTCTTAACTTATAATTTACAGAAAGGGGATCCAAATTTTAATAATTGGGATTTTCTTGAGTTTTGGTATGTTTATCCAAATTTTCTGACAGCTCATAATCTAACAGATCCAGATAATACGCAAATTCTTGGTCAAACTGGAGGACAAACTGCCTTGAGTGAAGATCCTACTAAAAATAAAGTAGTCGTCAAAAAAATACTTGCTATTCCAGATGGATTTTATAATCTAAACTTGACTAGTTTTAATTTTATTCGAAAAATGGATAGCTATATTAATTATAATGATATATTGTGGGAATCAAATGGTTTTATGAATGGAGATAATATATCCGTTAGCGTTAAGATACAAGATCACTACAATAGAGCACCTATAAGTGGTGATGCTAATGCTACGCTCTTCTATCCAGATGGTACAAGGTTTACTTCTCTTCCACAAGATTTAGTAGGAGAAATTGAAGGATCATCCCTTACTTATGATTTTGATAACCAGACAATTTTAGATGTAACAAATGCTCTTACTATTTTTGGAAAATATCATTTAGGTTTCTTTTGGTTTAATGGATCTGCGAT
>JBHLPN010000417.1:0-2622 GCA_048939445.1 Promethearchaeota archaeon
TAACTGGTGGCACGGGTTTTATTGGAGTTCCTTTGGTAAAAAAGCTACACAATTTAGGGCATAACTTAAAGTTATTAGTAAGAGAGAGTAGTGATATAACTCCATTTGAAGAATTAAATGACATTGAATATATTTATGGTGATATTCGAGATGACAAGATTCTTTATAAGGCTGCAGAAAATATAGATATAATTTATCATCTAGCAGCATATACTAAAATGTGGGCAAAAGATAAGTCAGTTATCGAAGATACTAATATAAAAGGTACTGAAAATATTGCTAAATTTGCATTAGAAAAAAAAATAAAATTCATCTATATCAGTTCTTTTATTGCTTTGGGCGCAACTCCAATTAATCCTGTAGACGAAACCTATGAGAGTGAAGAGGGATTATATCTTGATTATGCAAAGACAAAATTTCAAGCTAAGAAATTAATAAAAGAGTATATTGACAATGGTCTTAATGCAATTATATTTTACCCTGGAATTGTTTATGGTCCTAGAGATTTTAATGTATTTGGCCAAACAGTATTGGATATTACAGCAAGGAAGTTCTTAGGATGCCCTGGAAAAGGAGACAATGTGGGAAGTTTTGTATTTGTTAATGATGTTATTGATGGTGTTGTAAGTGTTATTGATCGAAACGACTTAAAAGGCGAAGATTTCATACTTGGGGGAATTAATATAAAATTTAGAGATTGGTTAGATTTAATTGCTGAAATAGCAGGAAATAAGAAAAATCCACGACATTTTCCAATGAGTTTGGCAAAAATGTACGCTTTATTATGTGAATTAAAAACAAAATTAACCAAAAAAATGCCATATATCAATAGATCAACCGTTAAAATGATCAATCATAATTGGTCATATTCTTCTGAAAAAGCAATTGAAAAATTAGGTTATAAGATTACTCCCTTAAGAGAAGGATTAGAAAAAACGATAAGTTGGTATAAAGATTATATAGAAAAAGAAAAAAATTAGGAGGAGGGTCTTTATTAAATGCTGGAAGAACAAATGACTAGTGAAATAAAAGATAAACAAGAATACAAGACTGAAATAGCAAAAAAATACACCACATTTCTGGCAAAATACCCTGAAATATTTTCTGATCTAATTAATGGTTCAGACTTCGATTTTGCACTTTATGATTCAATTGAAGCATATGATAAGAGATCTCCTGTAGATATATTTAATGTATATCGAAATGGAAATGGAATTGAGATAAAACCAGGAAAAGCTGTTGATTCAGATTTGGAACTAGCACTCTCAATAAACGCTGTAGAAAAATTAATCCAAACAAAAACGAAGGTTGAATATGCTCAATTATTAGGATCTTTTTATAACAATCCAGACGAGAAAAAAGGATGGATTGATTTTGTATTGCATAAAAGGACTCAAACTTTAATTGATATGGGTTATGGCAAATTTGCTCAAACTGCTGGTATCCTAAAAGATGACGACGAGATATAGGGTTTGAATTTATTAATTATTTTTTATATTGAAAAAGCAAATTAAGAATTATGTCAAGATCACAAGAATTAGAGATAAAAAATAAGTATACTGGTGAACTAATAGGAACTGTTCTTGCAGACACACCAGAAACAGTACAGGCAAAAATAAAGAAAATACATAAGAATCAACATCTATTAAAAGAGATGGATTTTTTTGAACGTTCCCAACTTCTTTCTAAATTTGCTACTAAATTACGATTTAATAAACCCAAATTGAAGGATTTGGTTGTAGCAGAGGGCGGATTACCAATCAAGTATTCTGAATGGGAATTAAATATAGTTATGAACGGTTTCAAATTTTGTGATTGGTATTACCAGTTCTTAGAAGAAAAACCATTAACAAGTATAGAAGGAGAACAACTCGTTAGAATCAGGTATATTCCGCATGGTTTGGCAGCATGCATTTCTCCTCGCAACACTCCTTTAAGTCTCCCTCTCTATCAATTAGGTGCAAATTATCTAGTAGGAAACGGAGCTATAGTAAAACCCTCAACAGCGTGTCCATTAACTATGCTAGAAGCATATTCAATGATGGAAGAAATGGAATTACCCGCTCTTGAAGCTATAGATTTAGTTATTGCTCCAGGTGAATGGGCGGTAGATGAATTTATAAAATCACCCTTAGTTAAAACATTGATGACTATTACTGCTTCTCATACAGCAAAGGATATTTTAGCACGTTATGGTAGATTTTTGAAAAAAACTGTAGATAAATCGATGGGCATTCCTATGTATACTCAACCGTTTAAAAACTTTTTTTTCGAATGTGCTGGTAACGATGCGGGTATAGTAATGGATGATGTGAATTTAGAAAATGTAGCAAAATGGAATGTGATGGCTAGTTTTACTAATTCTGGACAACAATGTTTTTCAATGAAGCGTATTATCGTTCATAAAGACATTTATGATGAATATCTAGAATATCTTATAAAAGAAATTCAAAACTTAAAGTACGGAGATCCAACAGATCCAGATGTGGACATTGGTCCTTTAGGAAGTAGGAAAATATTGATGATGATGGAGGTAATGGTAGAAGATGCAAAAAAATATGGTGCTAAGATTTTCACGGGAGGTGAAAAAATTGATACAGGCGAGGATTATGGGCTATTTTA
>JBHLPN010000418.1:0-2613 GCA_048939445.1 Promethearchaeota archaeon
CCCAAAACTAATTTCTATTACATAGGCGTAACTATACTCGGCAAGGGTTGTTTTGTGATGTCATGTCTGTGAATACAGGCATCTCTTAACTGACTGTAAATATGAAGATTCTTACATCCGCAGGACGTCTGCTCCTAGATAGTCTAAAGAGATTCGCTGAATTTACAGAAGAAGGAGGAAATCCAGAAGATTTTGATAAAAAAGCATTAACTATAACTCCCTAAATCTTTTTTTTTTATTTTCATTAAATGATCAAGAGAGAACGGAGTAAATGGTTGTTATAACTATAAAGGGACAGAAAGCATAGTTATTTTAAAAAATATTCAATCTTAACCTTAACCCGCAATTCCAGGGTATAAGGTGTTCTTTCTGCTAGGAATTCTGTCAGTTACATTAATTATGATAAGTAAAAAAATAAGAAACTTTGATAATTATCATGTTAGTTAGAAGCTAAATTGCGGAAGATTTGACAATAAAGTCGTATTTAAATATTACTTTTACTTATCAATATAGTACACGAATCTAAAATTTGTGTGAAGAAATCTAATTACAACTTCTTAATAAGTAAGAATAAAGAGGGAAAGTTAATGTTAAAAAGAAGATTTACAAAGGTTAGTATTGTTGCCATTATTTTAATAATGGCAAGTAGTTTTGTTGGATATGGAATTATCATCTATTCTACTGCACAGAGTCCTCCACAAAAAGAACCAATAATGGTGGGAATATTAGATCCCGATTATGGGGATACAATTTCTGGTGAAATAATGATCCGAGCGATGATCCTTCATTCCCATCCAAGTTGGGGGTATACAATATCTGTAATGATAAATGGAACCGAAATAAGCAGTTCGATACCTTTTGATTGGGATTCGACTACTGTAGATGATGGTTGGTGGAATATTACTGTCCGGGTAATTGATACAAAGGGAAATGTAGGAAGCGATGAAGTACTTATTTATGTAGAAAATCATCCTCTAATAGTGGTAGAGATACTTTCTCCCGAGTACGACGAAGTAGTATCTGGAATAATAGAAATAAACGCGATTATCTATCAAACGCATCCAAATTGGGATTATACCATTTCAGTCTTATTAAATGGGATGGAGATCGCTACATCATTACCAGCTAAATTTTTTTCAACTCACTATCCAGATGACAAGTGGACAATTACTGTTATAGTCACAGATTCAAAGGGAAATGTCGGGAGCGATGAAGTCTTATTCCGCACAATTAATTATGCTCAAAGAATCTGGGAAAAAGTCGGAACAGGTACTTTTTATGGGGATAAATGGAGTTACGCTCCCATCAAAAACCCAGATAGTGGGGAGATTATCCGTTTAAAAGTAAACTATCCTACATATGCTAGGTATCAGATCGAGTTTTCTGGTTCATTTAGTCTCAAAGGGATGTGGAAACTCAATGGATATCCAGTACATATCAGATATTGGATAAACCCAGTTATAACGGAATCTGTGACATTTAAAATAACTGGTGATGAAACGATTACTCCTTTTACATTTTCTTGGTTTGCGGATTTACCTCCTGGAGACCTCAATCCAATCACTATAGTGATGGAATGCTGGGCAGAATGGCATCCTATGCATCTAGGAGATGTTAAAATATATAACCCCATTTTACATGTTTCAGTAGTTACACTTATTAAAACTTATTGAAAATATTTCATTTTTAACTAATTTTTTTTTATTTTTATTTAATTTATTCTGAATCAGCAATATGAGATTTTATACTCTTACTATGAAAGTTTTAGAGATTAGAAATTTGTTTTTGTAATAAGAGAAGGCATCACCAAGTAATAGCAAAACAGTTGAGAAAACGTAGCCAATGAATAAAAAGATTGAAAAAGATAAAAAATGTAAAATGGTAGGATAAAAACTAAAGATTGTGGGTTGTGTATATTTCTTGAGCTAGAAGTGTTATAGGCTTCATCTATCTTACATTGCTCTATGGTTTTATGTATAGGGCATCGTTTTTGAAAGATCAATAAAAAATTTCCTTGGTATAAAATATAATAAAGCTGTCTTTTCGAATTCGCCCAGTCGAGTGTTAAGAACGAGAGATGAGATCCAAAAGGTTAGTTAATCTATAAATTGAGATTAAATCTATCTTTTTACTTTTTTTGTTTCATAACATCTTCAAATTCTTTTTCTGAGATAAAACCTTTATGTACCAATATATTTCTAATATCTTTTAATAATTTAGGTAATTTTACGGTGTCTAACATCTGAGCTTCTAATGTTTGATTTCTGGATTCTAAATCTATAAGTTTCTTTTCAGTATTTTTAATTTTTTCTTCATATTCTATTCTAATAGTTTCATTTTCACTTGACTTTTTAGCTAAATTAGTTTCAGCTATTTTAAGACTTTCTTGAAGGTTGGCAATTTTTTCTTCTAAATCAGTTTTTAATGTTTCCAATTCTTTTTCCTTGGTTGATAGCTTCAATTCTAAATCATTTTTTAATGATTCTAGCTCCCTTTCCTTATCAGCGCTCTGGTTTTTCTGATTTTCAAATTCAATTTCTAAATTTGTTATTTTGGTTTGTGATTCTTTCAGCTTTAGTTCTAATTCACTAACAACTTTCTGACTATTATTTA
>JBHLPN010000419.1:0-2608 GCA_048939445.1 Promethearchaeota archaeon
TTATTTAATCTCACGTACAAAAAAAGGTGGTTGGGTTTCTAACAGAGAGATTGCAGAAAGCCTTCATGTAGAACCAGCCTCTGTAACAGGGATGTTAGAAAAACTAAAGAAGAAAGGATTAATAAAATGGGAACCTAGAAAAGCTATAAGACTAACTGAAGAAGGTAAAAAAATTGCTAAACAGTTAAATGAAATCCATAATCTACTTTACCAATTTTTCGCAAAAGTTTTGAATATAGAAGATGAAGATGCTATTGAGAAGCTATCTTGTGAAATAGAACATCATATTACTCGAGATGTTAAGAATTCTTTAGAAAATTTCCTTTCAAAATATATGGATGATTAGATTTAATTGTAATCTTTAATTTCTTGATACAACAAACTTAAATTTTATCTAAAAAATAATAAAAATGTCTAGTGAATTAACCCAAAAAATAGGCAAAATAAAAAGCTATTTTGAAAACTTTTCTAATTTTATTGAATTGAAAGATTTTAGAACTTTTTTATTGTTCACATTAACTAGCCAAGTTCCAACCGATATATTAGCTCAAATTGGCTTAGGTGGCAATAAAGAAGTTATAAGTCTGCCTTATAATCCTATTTTTAATATATATTATCAGAAAATTAATTTGATTTCAGCAGGAACATTAATTATCTATGTAAAAAATAACACAATCACAGATAGATTTACTTTGGAAAAAGATGATCCAATTATTAGAAATTTCTTGAATCCCAATGAAATGAGTCTTGCTTTTCGTGGTAAAGAAAAATTTCTTCTGCCCAAGATAAGTGATTGCACTACTTTTGATATGGATGAAAATTCGAATTTAACAATAAAAGTTGATGATATTTTCTACTCATTAGAAAGTTTCTTAGCGGTTACTGGACCAAATATACTCTTTGTTATAGATGCTACAAATGACACAGAACCTGATTTAGTTTTCACATTTAATATGATGCCCCAAATGCCTAGTCGCTTAGATCAAAAAGTCTTAAAAATTGATGTTTTTCTTGACCAATATCATAAAACAAGAAATAAAACGTATCTAAAACGAGAAGAAGACTATACAATAAAGTATTTAGAAGATATTAAAGAAGTAGGTCATGCAGAGTTGTATAAATCTGCTTTTTCATTGATAATCCATATAAAATCATTTTCAAAACCAGAATAAACCCCATCTCTACTTTTTAGGTCATTTTAAAAATTTTATATTAAACCGTTAATGTTGAAACTAATTTATTAGGCATTTGATAGAACTATATTCATCAGCCATTAAAGGATTAATACCATTAAAGGATTAATACAATTAATTTATAAAAGATCCGACAAAATATATAAAGTAAACACTACAGAATTCAGATTAGTTTAAATTTACTACAAAAAGGGTTATTTAAAATGAAGATTATTACAATAAATTTACCAGAGAAGTATTTACAAGCTATTCAAATTTTAAATGATATGGGTGTTTATCCTTCCCGAAGTGAAGCAATAAGAACGGCACTGCACGATTTTTTAACAAATGAATTGAAAATGTTCAAAGACCTTGATGATGAAAGTTTTAAAATGCTTATAAGGAGCAAATCTAACAAAAATCACTAGTTTAATTTTTTACTTTACTTTGTTATTTTTCGATTTACTGATATGCGTGCTTAATCAATAGATTATTTAATGAGCAAATATTTTTGGTAATGAAACCTAAAATTAAGATTTAAATATATTAAGGTATATTTTATTTAAAGAAACAATTACCGTAATTCTATATGAGATATATCTACTAATTTTTTTTGTATTATATGCGGAGGAAATTTTCATGAAGATTGGGATAATAGGCACAGGAAAATTAGGGAGTACTCTAGGTAAAATTTGGGCAGAAAAGGGTCATATGATTATGTTTGGCTCTCGAGATCCTGAGAGAGCAAAAAAATTAGCTACTTCAATTGGATCTAAAGCAAGTGGGGGAACATATGAAGAAGCTACTAATTATGGTGACGTAATCATTCTAGCAGTTCCATGGTCAGGAGCAAAAGAATCAATCAAGACAGCAGGAGATCTAAATGGTAAAATTATTATAGATTCTACTACTACTGCTGCCCCCCATCTGGGGGGACCTTTAATAAAAACTATTCCTTCTGCAGCTGAGAAAGTGGCAAAATGGGCAGTTGGGGCTAAAGTAATAAAAGCAGTTCACACTATTGGAGTAGAAAGTTTAAATAAATTACAATTTGGTTCAGTACAAGCAAGTTTATTTGTTTGTGGAAATGATTTAGACGCAAAATCAAAAACTAAGCAATTAGGACTCGATCTTGGTTTTGATGTCATTGATGCTGGACCACTCAAAAATGCAAGGCTGATTGAACCTCTTGCAATGCTTTGGATTGAGTTAGCTTATAATCAAGGAATGGGAACTGATATTGCCTTTAAACTATTACGACGGAGAAAAGCCAAGTAAATAATTTAAAACTATTATTTTTAGTTTTTCTGTTTCATTTTAAGTATGGAAATAAAAGCTTTTCACTTCATTTAATACATAAATCTATAAAATAGATTAGATTTTAAAGTTATAAATAATCACAGACAAAATATAATTTAATAATTATTTTGAGTATT
>JBHLPN010000420.1:0-2605 GCA_048939445.1 Promethearchaeota archaeon
GCTTCAAAACAACCGCATGAGGTATGAGGATATTCCATTCCCGAATAAAGATAAATTCTATCGATTTCTCCAAGTGATCGCTTCTTTATCATCTCATTAACCCCAGAAAATTCACCTGCTAATTCGTTTAAACATTCACCCATTGGAACTTCAAAGAGAGGTCCTTTCGGATCAACTCTAGCTGCAGCTCTTGCATCAAACCATGAGATAGAACCACATAAACTCATTCGATTTGGTGTTATGCAACAAGCATGAGTGGGAGCAAAAGACTGGCAAAGCACACAGCCATAAAACATATCTACATCTTCATCGTTAATACTTCGGGCTCTTTCGTCTCTTTTATTATAGATATCTAAAGCAAAATCATAAGGCTCTTTAATTTTCTCGGGATCTGTAATGAATGTAACTTGTGCTTTTTTAATAATAGGAAGTTCAGCTTTATACAATCTAATTAGGATGGTTCCAAGCATTTGAAAAGTATTAAATCCTTTCTCAAATGCAGCTTTAGAAATTCTCATCCAATTTGTATAACGTTGGTTCAAATGCATGATTCCATTTACAAAATTGCAGAATTCATGAACTCTTCTTTCAAAGACAGCTTCTAGATCTTCTTCAAGCTCAGGACCGGCGACTTCTACTAAAATTCCTATTGGGTATCGTTCTCCTTCTTTCATTACTTTAAGATCAGGACCAATAAGATTTACTTTTCCATCTTCAATTTCTTTCTCCGCTTTAACTCTTACTAACTCAAAATGCCTCTCAATTTTTGGACCTCCAAGTTCTACATACATTTGGTTCCCTCTAATACGTTCACCCTCATAAACAGGTCCAACGTCAACAGGCATATCAGCAAAACTCATTTAATTAATCTCCTCATATTTTTTATTTTTGTATTATTATAATTTTTCAATTACATTTTCTAAAAATAACTTCCAATCTTCATCACTTAGATTTGGTAAACTAAATCTAGCATTTGGATGAGAATATTTATCCAATTCAACAGTTTTTACCCAGTTTGTAAAGTTTTTGATGCGAGATAATGCTTGTGAGACATAAAATACTAAATGACCACCGAAAATTGCCATTGAATATTGTCCCTCTCCATCTAATCCAATCCAATCTTTATCACATAATCGATTTGTAATGTTAATCAATGACATATCAAACAATTTCCCATTGTTGATTTTATCTTTCACATAACTATAGGTATGACCAGTACTAACAACATGACAATCAATTTTGTTTGCGATATCAACAAAATAATCCGCAACCTTTTTATTATCGAGCTCCCAATTTAAAGATTCTGCTCCAATAACAAATACTTTTTTCTTAGGGGTTTTAAGTAAATTCGCCATCACTGTTGGATCTGAAACAGAAGTACCCATTTCAGGGCCGGGAATGTTAGCTTTTTGATATGGACGTGCCATTTCACTCAATTTCCTCTATCTTTATTTTTAGCTATAACTTTTAAAATAATTAATATATTTAGAATTATTAAAGACAATTTAAAAAAATTGTTTTTATTAAGTTTAACCAGAATTAGTTGGTTAAAAAATAAAAAAAGAGATAAAAAGAAATCTGAAAACATAAAATTTGAAGTTTCCTACTTTTATCAAATATATATAAGAAATCAGTCAAATTTTGGCTTCTTATCTTGCCAAGGGGCAACCTCTTCAAAAGCTTTCGAAACTTGGAGGACCTTTAGCTCATCAAATCTTTTTCCGACAATTTGCATTCCAATTGGCATTCCTTCACTAGACCAACCACAAGGGATTGATGCTGCTGGATGCCCACTAATATTAAAAGGATAAGTAAAAGGTATCCATCCTAAGGCAGTTACATTTTTTCCATTGATTATGATATTTGTCATAGTAGTTTCATCATTTATAACGCTTGAATTTCCAATTTCAAAAGCGGTACATGGCAAGGTTGGAGTTATCAAAATATCTACTTTTTTAAATGCTCTACATATATCCGCATAAATTAATTCTCTATTTATTTCTGCTGTTTTTATTTGTCTTGTAGAATAACTCAATCCTAATTTAATGAGCTTAACAAAAGCGGGGTCCATTTTATTTTGCCATTCTTTTAGAAATCTACCTAGGCTATAACCGAACCCAGAGCTCCATATTACTCTCATTGTTAATTCAGGATTTCTTTCTTTCAATTCAATTTTGCTTTTATCTATTGACCATCCAAATTCCTCAAACTTTTGAATTCCATTTAAAACAGAATTTTCAACTTCAGTATCAAGTACTTCAGCAATTCCTAAATCAAATGAATATCCAATTTTTAATTTTTTTGGTGTTTCATTTATTCTTTCTAAATAGCTATAATTAGGTTTTGGTACGGAATATCTATCTGAATCATCTTGGCCTGCTATTATATCTAATACTAATGCCGCGTCCTTAACGTACCTCACAATAGGACCTTTATGAACAAATGTACCAAGATAACCCGAAGTTTGCATCAAATTTTGCGGTACTCGTCCGAAAGTAGCTTTAATACCAAAAATCCCACAAAATGAGCTAGGAATTCTTATAGATCCTCCTCCATCTGATCCAGTCGCAATCGGACTTAAACCTGAAGCAACTGCACTAGCAGC
>JBHLPN010000127.1:0-8191 GCA_048939445.1 Promethearchaeota archaeon
TACCTGCTGTGCCTCTTGATCTCTTTGAGAATAGGTTGCCAAAAAATTTGAAAATGCAGTTACTCGTTCAGAGTGTAATTCATATCTAAATCTTTCATTTATAGTTTCACCTCTTAACTCTTGGATAGAAGCTATCATAGTATATGTAATGCAACCCAATTGCTGATATCCATGCTCTAATAATTTAATATCTAAATTACTTGGTTTAAAAAAGTCTGGTAAAGTAAAGATTGCTGGTAAATTATAAGCATAATAAGCTTTTTCAACAAGTTCAATATCCTTATCAATAGTATCCAAATTTCCAGTATAATTTAAGGGAAATACTGAATTTGCACGCGCAGTTATTCCATGAGTAAAACGTAAGATCCATCCATTTAAAAAGTAATAATGATGTGCTGGCCATGAATTCATCAATATTTCTTGCAATTTCTTGATTTCTTCTTGTTTATACATTATTATCTGATCTTCTATTAGATTGCTTTTTGATTTTTCTTAAACTACTTTGTAGTAAAATCTATGATAACGCGGTGTAATATTAACCATGATTCCACTAATCCCAATTTGCGATAATGAATATTAAAAATTAAAAAAAATTTTTGATAGCATATTCTTTACATCTTCGACGAAAATACTAAATTTATACTCTGTTTTCCTTTAAAAATATCCAAATATTGATAAATATATGGTTGATAATCATAGTTATAGTTTTTTTGGTCAGAAAGTGGGGTTGATAGTTCAAAGTGCTTCAAAAAATGAACCATGTATCTTTTTTAGGCTTATTAAAAGCAAAAATAATGGTTCATGGGAAAAACCAAGTAGTGGAGAAGGGAAAATAATCAAATTCTCACTAGAAGAAATGGTTTGGATTCTTCGAGTGTTAAGTAAAGAGGTAAATTCATGGTCAAGTTTTCATACCTTTAAGGATAATAAAACTCAAATATCATTCAAATGGGAAGATGGAGATGAAGGTAAGTTATGGATTCATATCGGTTCTTATTCAAAGGTACTTGAGTTTGCTCAATTTAAGATTTTAGAAATGCTACTAACACACATCCTAAAAGAAAAAATCAAATTCGCTACTACTCCTACTAGAATAAAAAAAAATACTCCTGATATTTTAAATAATATCATCGTTCAAGAAGAAATTATTAAAGAAAGCGTTAATAATGAAAATGAGAAAGGGGATAATGAAATTTCTAGTAAGAAAAGAAATATTAATGGATCTATAAAAGGAGAAACTGATAAAGCCTTGCTTATCCAATTTGACAATATGTCAGAAGTTTGGATTCCTAAATCAACGATCCATTCTGGTTTTAATAATACTAAGAATATAATCCAAAACTTTACCATTGATAGTTGGATCCTAAGAAAAAACAAAATTGCTTCTTAAATATAACATGCCGGAATCTAACCATTCTAATAAAGATAGCCATAAAATTATTATCTATCACGGGCATATTCATGTATTAACAGTAGATGATGAAAATGAAGATAATAATGATATGAGTGAGATCCAAGATCCTGATATCTAAGTAGTTACTTTTTTTATGATTGAAAACTTCTGATACAATCAACTGAAGTAAACTTTTAAAAATTAATTGGGTATTTTAGGAAGTATAATGTATGATGTTGTAATATCTGGTGCTGGTCCATCAGGTTCAAAATGTGCTGAAGTTATAGCTAAAGCTGGATTTAAAACTGCTTTATTAGAAAAAGACGTAAATTGGCGAAAACCATGTGGAGGTGCTGTCCATCATAAAGCTTTTTATTTAATTCCAACACTGAAAAAACTAAACATACCAAAAATTAAAGGAATTATAATGTACTCAGCAGACTACCATAAGTTAGATTATAGATTAACAGGTCAAAAATATGGTACTGTGATAGATAGGTTGGAATTTGATAATTTAATTAGAAATGTTGCTATTGATGAGGGAGCTGAACTTTTTAATGGAAATTTATCTCTTGATTTCATAGTAAAAAATAACCAAAAAATTGGGATAAAAACTAAAACTTCTATAGGAATCAAGGAATATTATGGAAAAATTCTTATAATTGCTGATGGAATGAGTTCTAAATTAGCGCCAAAGTCAGGATTAAGATCAAAATGGAAAACTGAAGAACTCGGAATTGCAAAATGTGCGATAATGGAAGGTGATAATCAATTAGATGAGGAATATATTTATACTTACTTCAGGCCTTATAAGGGATATGGTTGGATCTTCCCATTAGGGAATAAAAGATTTAATATTGGAGTAACTACATTTGGTAAAGATAATATTAACTATAATTTAATCACACTTTATAATCAATTTCTGAAAAATCCACATATTAAAAAATATATTTCTGATTCAAAATGTAGAATTATCTGGAGTGGGGCATTTCCTTTTCCTGCTGAAGGTGTTTTAGAGAAAAGTTTATATGATGATAATTTGATGCTAATAGGAGATACAGGAGGTTTTGTCTCTCCTATAAGTGGTGAAGGAATTCATACATCCATAATATCCGGTAAAGCTGCGGCAGAAGTGGCAATTAACGCTTTAGAGGAAGAAAATTATTCTAAAGTATTGTTAAAAAAATATAAATCTCACCTGGAAATCAAGAAAATGATTAGAAACTTTAAATTGAAACGTTCAATGATTAAATTTTTTTACGAGAAGAAGGGCGCGAACCTAAATAAATTATTAGCATTAGCAGAAAAAGATCCAGAATTTAGAAGTCATGTTGTTGATATGTTTTTGTCTAAATCATTACCATCACAAGATTTTATCTCAAAAATAAAAACTGTAAGTAATCAAATTTAGTTTTTATCCTTGATTTCTTAGGTAAAAAAGCCATACTCTTTTGCTTTAGATATTTCATTCTGATTTCTCTCATATCTAGATGGTATTAATATTCAAGTAGCATACTATAGCAGTATTTTTGATGATTTTTTATACAAAAATCGCAAAAGGTTTCTCCACATAAACCGCATACGATTTCTTCGTCATTAGCAATATTCAAATATTTCTCACATCGATTACAGCGTTGGTATCTCTTTGCGAAGGAAGATTTATTGTATTCAAACTTTTTCTTTTTTAATTTAAGCATTAATTCATAATTTTTAAAATTTAATTGACTTTCTACTGTTTATTTCAAAAAAGTCCTTTATAAACTTGTAAAAAAAGTAGATCAGTTCTTTTCTTTAATTAATATACTCTTTATTTGTGAGTAAATACTTCCGATCTCAACTTATTGTTCTAACTTTAAAGATCTCTGTTACTTTATTTCAAATCTTCAACTAAATCAAGGAATTCTGTATATGGGATGGCTGTCCAACTTTCAGCAAAAGCAGCTCCAGCAGAACGAGAAAGTAATGAAACTTTTGCTGCTTCTTGTTCATTTTTCACTTCAAAAATATCAAGGAAATCATAAGGACCTAAGATAGCATAATGTGCAATCCATTTAATATCAGGAACTTTTTCTCTCACTAAATTTAACCATTTTTCACCCTGTTCTTTTCTTTTCTCCACTAAATCAGGATTTTGAAGTTTAGATACAAGTATATATATGGGCATAAAGAAGATTATAATAATTGAGAATATAAATCTTATTAAAGTTATTTCAATCTTGTTCTTCTTCATGTATTTGAGTTGAAAGTTCAGGAAAATTTTCTTGAATAAGCCCTTTTATATACTCCATTTTAGGAGGGTTATGTTTTTTAATCTTTTTAAGTAATTGCTGAGCACTACTATTATCTGGATCAATTTCCAATAAATATTGGCAAAAATCTAATGCGTTATCAAAATATTTTAATTTATATGATTGTATTGTCAGTTCAAGTAAAGCTTCTTTATTAAATGGATCTTCTAGTGCAATTAAATTAATATTTTTATTTAATTTCATGTATAGTTTAATCGATTCTGCAGCTTTTTTTGCTGGTTTTATAATATCTTCGTGTCCTTCACAAAGTATATCGACATTTAGATCGAGTAATTTTTGCATTGATTTAAGATAGGCATCTAAATCACCACCTCGAGTATTAATAGCACTTCCAGGAAGATCTCCTCCAAAAAGGATCTTTTTATTTCCTGTTTCTAAAAGGTATGCTACGGATCCAGGTGTATGCCCAGGAATATGAATACATTTAATTTCAACTTTTCCAAATTTCAAGATTTCATTATCAACTTTAAACTTTCTTGTCAATTTGATTGGTTCATATTTATAATCTGCATAATATTGACTAACATATAGATCCGTTGGTATCTGCTCGATTTTTTCCGCATCAAGTTCATGGGCATAAAATTTAATATCTTTGCTAAAGCTTTTAAGCTGATTACATGCACCGATATGGTCTAAATGACCATGTGTTATTAAACAATTCTTTATTTCATTTAAGTTGAAGCCCTTTTTCTCGATTTCTTGAATTGGTTCTATATCAAGCCCAACATCAATTAACACTAAACCATCATCACTTCTAGTATCAATGAGGTAAACACAACAATCCATACTATTAGGAACATATGGCTTAACTATAAAAACATTATTAACTATTTTCTTCATTCTGAGCACCTGTTAAATTATATAATTACCTTTATTAAAAGTTTTAATAATTTTGTTCTATGATAGTAAAAAACCCTTTAATATTGCTATTGTTCCAATATCAATTATTACTAATGCTATAATTTCTATTAGAATTGATTCAATAATACCTCCAATTAAATTAATAATAAGCGCTAAAATCGTGAAAATTATACCTATAAAAAACCATTGTACTTTCTTTTTAGTTTTGTCTTCTATTTTTCTGGTTATCGTAGCGTATTTGTAAACAACATACATAGATAAACCTGTTCTAAGTAGATTTACAAAAATAAACCAAGGTAGTTGTGTTTCAGTATCAACAATACCTAGTAGGTATCTTTCCATATTTAATGTAGGAATCCAGATAAAATATCCAATACTCATTATAAAAAACAAGACTATCATTGATCCAAGATATTTAAGGCTCATTGCAACCTTTTTATATTTTTCTAATATGAAAACTGTCATCACTAAAGATATATGAATGAAATTGAAAAAAATATGAGCAGTAATCATAAGGGGTATAATTACAAAAGGATTATCTAAAATTAAGTGGTAGATTGTATAAAAGAAAAATCCTAATGAAGTAGAAATAAAAAATAAGGAAAACCATATATTGAGCAATTGGCGTGGATTTAAAAGGAGTACACGAATTCCTACCGTAATTGAGACTATGATTGTTACGACTGCTGTTATTATTTTAATTAAGTTAAAAGGATCCATATAATATTCTACTCCCTTTATAATTTAAAATACTTTTGCAGAATTTATTATACATTTATAAAAGTAAGATTTTTACTCACTCAACATCACAAATTCTTCAGTTCTTAAGCTTAAGTAGAGAAAGTTATTCTGAATTTTTCACTTTTTGTTTTTTATGTAATTCTTTGATTATTCTTTTGAAGGCATTTTCAACATTTTGACCTGTCTTAGCCGATGTATGGTAATAATCAATGAAATTATACTTTTTAAGCCATTTTTGGATCTTTTCATCATTTAATTTATTCTCATCAACAAGATCAATTTTATTAGCAAATAATATAACAGGTATGTCACCACAAAACTTTGTGATTTCTTTACGCCAACTCGGAATGTGCTTAAAGCTGTCTTTACCCAGATTATTTTCTTCCAGAGAAAATACAATTACTGATGCTGCGCTCGATTTATAGAAAGAAGGTCGTAGAAAATGAAATTCATCCTGGCCAGCAATATCCCAAAAAGTTAATTCATAATAATCACCTTCGACCTCTTGATTATATTTACAAAGTTGGGCTCCAATTGTCTTAATATAATCCTCTTGAAAACTACCTTGAGTGAATTTAGTTATAAGGGATGTTTTTCCTACAAAACCATCTCCAAGAATAGTAATTTTAAATTTGAATATACTCATTAAATCACTTTTTAAATGAATAATCGATCTAATTATTAATATCAAATGTTTTTTATTAAATATCTTTCTATTGTAGGGAATTATTATGGTTTCAATAAAGCCTCGGCAAATGGAAGTTTTTTTTGGACTTTTTGGTGTTGTATTTCTCTTAATTATTCTGCCAATAACTGCATATCTTACTCCAGGATTTACACCTTTAAGAAATACTATAAGTTCTTTAGCAGAAGGTGATGCAAAATCATTATTTGGTATTGGGTTTGTTGTATGTGGTTCATTTTTAATCCCTTTTTATATCTATTTGGAAAGAGAATTAGTAAATGTACAAGAAAATGTTAGAAGACTTGCTACAGGTGCTTCAATTTTTACTAACGCGTGTATAGCTCTAGTTGGAATAACTCCAGACACAATATACGTAGCTGCTTTTCAAGCATTTCATGCATTTGTTGCTGTAGTTAGTTTTGTTGGATCTGGAGTCTACATTGTATTGTACAGTATTTTGATATACCAAGGTCCTAGGTCTTTAATTTATAAAGGTCCGGTATTTAAAAAATACTTAGCGTATTTTGGCTTTATTATTGGGATTTTATTGGCTGTGTTTCTCATCACACAATATTCATTATTAGAATGGATAGTGGGAGTTCTCATAATAATTTGGGTTCTAATTACGGCATTACAATGTATTTTTCTTAAGTTTTCTAAATTACCTGGATTGTATTATAAACGATCTGAATATCCTAAAGCATTAAAATTATTTGAAGACGCAGTTCAGATGTTAAATAATCTTGAGATGGGAGATGAGCCTATAATGGAAACTCTTCAAGAAAATATTGAATTTATTAAGAGTGAAATGGAAAATAAGTCACTTAAACCAAATGAAAAATAGAATAATTCCTAAAAAAAGTATATTCATTAAAAAATAGGAAAATAAAATTATTTAGTTATGCCTTGAAAAACAAATCCAACATTCCTTACAATTATTTGTGCATTTTCTTTTCTTTTCATTTTTTTTTACCTCTTTTTTAGAGTTTTGTATTAATTATAATTTAAATTAGATTCGTTATATAGTTTTTATTGTGAAACTTTTCACGAAGTTCGAAGATGAAAAAAAGTTTTAAGCAAAAATTTATTTAAAATTTGATTCCAATCCACAAAATAAAAAGCAAAAATAAAAAAATCCCAGGTCATAAGAAATAATTTTCCATTCTCGTCTCTAACTACCCATCCCTAACTTGCCAACATCTAGATTGCTATCTTTCAATCTCCAGTTGGTTTAATAGTAATTTTTTCAATCACTAAAACTGATGTACGAGAAGGTGCTCTTGTTTTATGCATTACACCTTTTGGTACAGTGAAACCTTGTTTCGGTTTCAATTCAATTATCTTATCTTCCAAATCAATAAAAAGTAGTCCATCAATAACGAAAAAGAATTCATCTTCTTCCTGATGTTTATGCCAATGAAATTCTCCTTCAATAACCGCTAATCTGATGACAGAATCATTTACACTACAAAGAGATATATTCTGCCATTTCTTATCGCAGTCTTCTATTAATTGTGGAATGTCAATAATCTCTAATGGCTTGAATCTTATTTTTAAATCAATTGAATATTTGTTATTGTTATTCATTTTTATCATCTAAATTTTGATTTTGTATTCATAATATTTCGAATGTATTAATTTACTAGTGAAAAATAATTTAATTATTTGACAAATAATATCTCTGAAATCATTTTCTAAGATAATTAGATTTTAACGAGTGATATGTTTTGAAAGAAAAAGCTTTCTTGAAATATCTTTTGAATAATAATGTTGGTCAGGATCAAGCTACTATATTCCTTTCTAGATTAAGTGAATTTAACAATTTTCTTAAAAATAATAATAATGACATTGATTTGATTCCTAAGGGAGGAATACTAAATTATACAGAATATTTAGTTGAAAAAAAAAGTGATGCAGTATTAGATTTATTGAGAGCTTTAATCAATTATGCTAATTATACTAAAAAATATGATTATATTGTTGAGATTATTGATATCGTAGAAGCCTATAATGCTATGGATAATCTTTATCAGAGAATTGCTGAGAAATTCAATGAAAAAATACGAGATGAAATTTTTAGAGATATAGACATTCCTCCTCTGGGAGTTGATCCAGATAAAAAACCAGAAATTACAAAAATAATCATGAAAAGGTTAGAAGAAACTCTTGGTGAAGAAAAAACAATAGGTTTATTAGCACCTT
>JBHLPN010000421.1:0-2596 GCA_048939445.1 Promethearchaeota archaeon
GTATTTAAATCTTTTTTCTTCATCAACAATAATAGCTATAATTGGAAATTTCCAATATCTTCTAAAAATATTGACCTCAGAAAGAGACCTAACTCCATCAACAAATACTATTTCTTCATTTTTGCTTTTAATTAAATCTACACATTTTTCAGCAATTATTGCTGGTCCACTTTTTTCTCGCAATTCTTTAGCAATTCTACCTATATTATTTCCAGAAAGTTCTAAATTCCGTTGTTTGACTTCATTTCGAACAACATCCCCCATTGATACAATAATACCTAAATCTTCAATTGCCTCTATTGCGGTTGTTTTACCGGAGCCGGGAAGACCACAAATTGCTAAGACTTTCATTTTAAAAAAAAAAATTATTGAATATAATTTAAATATTTAGACTTTGTTTAAATTCTATATAGATTAAGAAATAAAATTTTTAAAATGTAACATAACAAAGCATTAAATGCAGAAGTTATGAAAAAAGAGAGAAAAAAGGATCCCTTTTATGCCCCTGTACTTTTAACTCTTAAGGCTTATGAGAGAATTGTAGGTTATGCAATAAGGTATGCTAATGAGGATCAGAATCCGGACAAATGGCGTGAAGTATATGGAATTTTAATTGGATCAATAGAAAATAATTATGAAGTAACTGTAAAAGATGCAATTCCAATGGTAGTTGGAGATAGAGCTGGTGTAAAATATGAAAACAAACAATATGTCGATATGGCTCAGATTGATGCTTCTGTATTTGAAAGATCCATACAAGATGATAAAAAGGATTTTATAATAGGGTGGTTTCATACTCATCCTGGATTTGGATTTTTTTATTCTCCAATAGATTGCATGACTCAGTTAGGGTATCAAATTCCTAATCCATATGCTGTCGGTTTAATTTTTGATCATTGCGAGAAAAAATCTGTTCGGCAATTTCTAGGAATTGCAGGATTAAGATTAAAAGATCCTGAGTTAGGGATTTCCTCAGCTTATGATTTAATAGATTTGAAATATGAATTAGAAGAAAAAAAGATGGTAGATAAAGTTGAAACTGTGATAAAAAAGGTAAATAAGAATATGAATAAAGTATTAAAGGAAATCAAATATATTGATGAGGTACTCCGAAAAAAGGCTCTCGCCCAACTACAGAGAAATTATGGATTAATTTTAGTACCTAAGGAAGATATAATAGTTACTGATGACGAAGAAATAGCTGAAGAGGATCAAAAATATTTATACGAGTGGGATCCTGAATTTTTCAAAAAATCATATCGTATTCCTAAATTTAGAGAAAAAATAGAAAAAGTAGTAGCTACTGCTTATGATGAATTAGATGATTTACTTGGAAAAAAACAAAAGGAAAAATATGAAATTAGGAGGGAGAAACTAACTAAGAAAATTCAAAATATGTTAAGAAAACCAAATGAATGGTATGATAAATTGATGGATGATTTTTCTAAAAGAATTGAAGTGATATTTCCATACTATTCATATCTAGATACAGATGAGCGGAAGGTTATTGAATTTTTCGAAGAGAGAAGCTCTGAATATTTTAAGATTTTAGATGAGTTAAATAATAGATCTAAATTAATTTTAGAAGAATACTAATGAAAATATTTTAATTTTTAATTGTCAAACTTTAAAAATTTAAAAAAATATAAACAAAATAGGAACTTTAATAAAATTTTATATATATAATATAATTATTAAGAATTAGCTTCTTTTTAATAAAGTATAAAATTTTGTAGTGAATGAGGTTCGTTCATGGTTAATGAAACTACAATTATAATAAGAAACAGAAACGATAAAGAGAAGTCAATTAAAGACGCGATTTTTGCAATATCTGGAGGAAGGAAATCATTATTAATAAAAGGGGAAGGGGAAGAGATTAGCACTGCTGTAGAAGTAGCTGAAATTCTAAAAAATCGTATGTATCCTAGATTAGAAATCGCAAATGTGTCTTTAGGAAGTCGTCCTTACTTTAATAATAGATACAGTAGACAACAGAATAAAAATTTTAAATCTAGTAAGAAAAAAATCGATATAATTTCAAATATTGAAATTACAGTTCAAACTAAATCAACCATTTAAGTTATGAAAGTCAATTTTGAACATTTAGGGCCGTTATTAGAAGAAACCCGAACTCCGGCTGTTTGTGAGATTTGTAAGAATTTCATCTATAAACAGATTTATTACGATGAAAATTCCGATAAAAAAAGAAAAACAGTATTTGTTTGTAAGAATTGTCTAGAAAATGGTACCTAGTTCTTGAAATACTTTATACTTTTAATTTTCTATTGATCTTCTTCTGACTCCTCTTCTTAAGATATTTGGTCCAATTAAATGTCATGATAAAAAGCATAGCTGTTATCGTCACTAATAGTAAAATAGCTTCAGTTATAATGCTTGGGAGATCATTAGATTGAATTCCTTGAGCTACAAAACCAAGGGCCACAAAAATTGGCCAACAACAATAAAATAATGTAGTAAAACTTTTACCTAACCAACCAGGAAAAATACATTTCCAAAAAGGATATCTTATTATTCCTAAAGGTAAAAAAAGGATATCATCAGGAAGTGGAGTTAAGGCAAATAAAAATATATATAG
>JBHLPN010000422.1:0-2596 GCA_048939445.1 Promethearchaeota archaeon
TGCAATGCTTTTCATTCGGAGGTATGCCCATTAAAGCATTACTTATATCTTCTGGTTTTAAATTCTTAGCGTATTCAATAGATTTCCCTGTTATTAATATTGTTAATTGTAATCCTGTTGCAACCATAACACCACATCCATCTGTTATAAAAGTTGCTTTAGATATGATTTCATTTTCGATTTTTAAGTATAATCCTAAAAGATATCCCTTTATTTTCCCTCTCATTTCTTCTAATAAAGTTATTTCTTCTTCTGGAAGTTTTCCCCAATTTTGAGGATTATAAAATAAATTAACAATATTCTCATTATGGTGCTCAATATCTTTTTGAATTATTTTTCTTTGAAATCTTCTTACAAATTTGTTAAAGTTCTTTGCCATCATTTAATCCTTGAAAATCTGCTATATATGTTTTAAAACATGATCTTCTAACAGTAATAGATCTTCTGTATTTTTTTGATATTTCTTTGCTATTTCAATAATTTTTTTGCTTAATTCATGGTGTTCAGCTAAACAACTTGTTTTTTCTAAGAATTCTTCACCATGTCGAATAGTTGCTGTATTTTCTGTGACTTTAATTAACTCTGTAGCTAGTATACTATTGATATAAATTAAATCTGCTAGCATATTTTTAATATATAATAGAATTGAAGTTTGTTCAGACATAATTATTATTAAAAAGATTGCTTAGAATAAAAATATCAAATATATTAGAAATTTTGATTATGATTAGAAATAAATATCTAAATACTTTTTTAATCAGATGAGTTTCTTTCTTTAAAAAAAATTAAATTTTAAAATTAACTAAATTATAGTTGTAAACCCTTGGACTATAAAGATTTCCATGATGGATTGCTATCATTAGCATTGATCTTATTTCTATTTTCAGTTACTCTTATGATTGGGTCAATTGTATTAAAACCATTTATAGGTATTCAATCTCAAGAAAGGGATTTAATAGTTATTTTGTGTTCTATAAATATTTTGTTTACTATGTACTATTTGTGGAATGTCTTAAGGTTAGAAAAGATTTTCAAATTAGAAAATAAAAATATAATTAAATTTGGTAAAACAATTGGAATTGTTACATTAATTTATATCCCTCATTTTATTGTATTTTCAACTCTTTTTTTCAGAAATTTACATAATTTAGAAATAATTATGATAGTTCTTATTGTTCTTATGGAAGTAATGTTAATTGGTGTGGTGCTCAAAGAAGTATATGATCTTGTTTTTTTAGAAGAGTCTCAAAGGAATTTTGAAATTGAAGCAGATCGTAAGAAATACATTGAAAGAAATAAAAAATAATGTCAGGGAAAGATTTATATCTTAAAACTATAAAAAATTAAGAAATTCATCTTTTAGCTAATTTCTCTATAGCTGAGTCGATCATCTTTAGTTTTGTTGAGTATTTTTCCATAAGCTCAGCAAATTTATCGACATCAATTTCATTGTTTTCTTTCAATAGTTTCAATTCACTTATAGTTCTTACAACTCCTGCTTTTTTATCAATCAGTTTTTCTTTTTTACTATAGGGAATTTTTTCTGCTAATTTCTTTTTTTGAAAAGCTTTAAATCGTTTGATATTCAAGTCTTTTGGAACAAATTTAGTTAAATATATAATGCTTTTAGGGACAAACGGCGCTAAATTCTCTGGAATAATAATAATTGGCTCAGGATCTTGAATCTTCTTTATTTCATCGTAATCAAGTTGTTCTACATTGTTTTCTTTCAAATTTTCTTTTACTATTGACAAATTTAATTCAATATTTTCTTTTTCATCTTGAGTAAGTGATAAATTCTTTAGCATATCTTCCCATATATCCTGTGCTTTTAAAAAATACCATAGAGCCTTTTGTTGTAACTTTGAAACTTTGTCTTTATTAATCAATGTAATTGACGATTCTAAGGATGCTCGTGCTTTGAGATAACATGCTTTTCCCATATCATAATGAAATTGAGCTCTAATTTGCTGTTTCTTTTTTTCTTCATGTTTTTTTAAATAAAATAATCTTTTTGATAATAAACTAAGACCTGCATATAGTTTTGAAGCAAAATATATGTTATTATTGTTTTCTTCTCGTAACGCAGCAATACTTTGAGCAATAATTCTTGATTCTTCTGAATTTAACTCAAGATTCTCTGAAATGAGAATTTCTCCCTTATCTTCTTGATGAACAGCAGCAGCACTGAAATAAGCGGCAGTCTTATACATCTTGCTACACTCAGTCATTGCTATAACTCCATTTTCCCATTCTTCTTCCTCTTCATATTTTTCGGATAATTGGAAATATGCTCTGGCCATAATCCATAATGCACGGGCACATTCAAACATTATATCTTGAAGTTCAATTTCTTTATTTGTTTGTGGATCATTAAAAACTGGAGTTATATCTAATTTTTTTAAAATTTCTTTATGGTTTTCGTTTTCATAATTAATATTCAAGATCTTAGTATATTCTAAGATGAGATTTAAATCATCTAAATTAAATTGTTCATCTTCTTTATCTAAAGCATCTTCTAAGTGTTTCATTTTGAAATGCAGATAACGAATTCTCTGCATTAACTCTTCTGGAAAAAAAGTCATATTAAAATCGT
>JBHLPN010000128.1:0-8188 GCA_048939445.1 Promethearchaeota archaeon
AATATCATTGTAATATGGTTAAATTATGATATTCAAGATATTAACAATATTTCGGATAAAATATATGATATATTTGATCTTTTTATAAAAATTCCATTATTGAGTAAAATAGAACGAGAGACAGTACTAAAAGATTTTTTAGAGAGAAATCCAAAGATAGTATTCGATATTAATGATATTGTGAATTATACTGAATATTGGGAAGTTAAAGATATTAATCAATTATTGAAAGTAGGGATTTTCAGACATTTTTTAAACTCAGAATTGAATGAAACTAGTAATGAAATTACTGATGTATTGATTGATTTAATAGTATCAGGTGAATATATACCAAATACTCCTACTGTAGCTCCAGGGGGAAATTCAAAAGTAGAATCAAGTGAAGAATTCATTCAAAACCAGCAAATTATGTATCCTAAAAAGAATAAAGAACTTGAAAAAGTAAAAGATATTGGTGGCATTATTAATGGAATTCGTGAGTCACGAGTCTCAGATTTTATGTTAAATCAACTATATGAAGATGCTGCTTCTAAAAATTATACTGAACTCACAATTATTATTGATAAATTAAATAAGAAGGAACCATTGGAAGATAACGACATGAAATTGTTAGCACACCATCCATTTATTTTAAATGATTCTCCAAATAAGGCACAAATAAATTTAGAAAAAGCAAAGAAACGAATAGACATAATTAAACAAGCATTTGGTAAATGAAAATAGAAAAATAGAATAATATGGCCAGTAGAACGCAATCACATACAAAAAAAGAAGAAAAAAATGATCTCTATTCAGGAGACAGTAAAGAAATTTTTATTACTAAAGTTATTTTGGAGAATTTTTTATCTTTCCAGAAGGATGAGGTTGATTTTGGTAAATCTAAATTTGTGATTATAGTAGGACCAAACTGGAGTGGGAAAACTTCTGTATTTCAAGCGATTAAATTTGCATTAGGTAGTAATGAAAGGGATGAGCGATATAAAAAGTGGTCAGATTTCATAAGAAATGGACAAAACCATGCTATGGTTGAAATTGATATTCAAAATGGAGAGGAAATAATAAAAGTAAGAAGGTATGTTATTCGAGGGCAGTCTCCATACTTTAAAATTCAAAGAAAAGGAGATAAAGACTTTAAAAAGCTCCCGGTTCAAGAAATTCAACAAATTATTTCTGATCTTAATATAAATCCGGATAATCAGTTTGCTTTTGTTAGCCAAGGGAAAATTGATACGATTAAAAATTTAAAACCATCAGAATTATGTTCCTTTTTAGAAGAGGGCATTGGATTAAAAGATTTAAGGGATGAAATTTTACAGCAGAAAAACAATGTGCTAGATTTAAATAATGAACTTCAATCTTTAAAAAGTAGAAGAAATACATTAAACATTACTTTAGATCTATTAAATCCTAAATTAGAACGTTTGGAAAAAAAGAATGAATTGTTAGGATTTAGAAAGAAATTTAGTGATGAACTCTTATGGGCTAATAGGGATAAATTAGAAAAAGAAATTACCAAAATCAAGGAGATTATAAAAAATATTACCCAAGTCCTTGAAGGGGTAAAGAAGAAAAAGGAAATTTCTGATAGAGAAATAAAGGCCTACTCAAATAAAATTTCAGATAAAGAATTTAACATAAATAATCTTTCAAAAAGAGTAGGTGAATTAGGCTATGAAAAAAAAGATTTAATTACAAAAATTCAAAATTGGCAGAAAGAAAAAATTACCCAAAAACAAGATTTAGATGTATTATCTGAAAAGATCGATGAATTTAAAAAAGTTATAGATAATTTTGAGAAACAAAAAGAAACTATTGAAAATGAATTAAAAATTGTAAGGAAAGAAAGCAAAAATGCAGGATTAAAAATCGATAAATTAATAACAGAACAGAATCAACTGATAAAAAAGATTAAGCAAAACAAAGAACTCCTTGATAAATATAATCAAATAAATCTTGAGAAACAAGAGAAATTAGCGAAAATCCAAGAAAATGAAAAATTAATATTAACATATAATGATGAGATTAATCAGCTATTTCAAAGTTTTAAAGATATTGAGCATAAATTGGAAAAAAATAAGTGGTTCTTGGAAAATCCTTCTAAAAATCTATTGGTTCAGCTTGATAAAGAACTCAAAAGAGTATCACTAAAGTTATATGAGTTGGATTCTGAGATAAAACAAATAGAAATCTCAAAATCAAAAAAATTAAACAAACTTAAAATTTTACAAGCTTCCCTTAGAGAACGTCGAGTAATTCTCCCTTCAAACATAACTATTCTTAAAGATGAGATAAGTAAGAGAGGACTCAAAGTAAAAGGACCTATTATTGACTTTTTAAAGTATAGTGATAAGTTAAGCTATGCAATTGAATCTGTTCTAGGGGAAAAATTACTTTATAGTTTTGTTGCTGAAGATTGGGATACTTTAAACTTACTTAAACGATTGAAAGAAAAATATAGAGCGTATTGTAATATTTATCTCCCCAAAAGTATTAATATTATTCCCATGGCTAAAATTACTGCAAATGGAGTTCTTGGTTATTTAGCAGAATTAATAAAGATCGTCGATGATGATACTGATATCAAGAAAGTTATTTATTCAAAAGTAAAAAATTGTCTTGTTGTGACTGATTATCGGTCAGGAAGAGAGCTTTATCGTACACAGAATTTCAAAGGAAAATGTGTAACTTTAAAAGGAGAACAAATAGTTTCATATAGATACGTGTTTGAAACACCATATTTGAAGAGATTAAAAGGATTACTAAGCGCTGGTACTCAAAAAGAACAATCTATGGTTCTAGAGTCTGAGATTAACTCCCTAAATGAAAGAATTTCAGAATTAAAAATTGATCAAGGTAAATTAGATACAATTCAAAAAGATATATTTAAAAAGAAGGACTCTTTCAACGATCTTCTTTATAATTTTAATCAGAAACAAAGAATTACGTCTAAAAAGAATCAGTTATATGAACAAATGCATTTTTTAGAAAAAAGTAATACAGATATAAAAGCTGAAATAAAAGATTTACAAGTTCAAATTGAAGTACTGAAATCTCAAACAGATCCAGAATTTTTCAAATGGAATGATAGGATTAAAGAAATTCCTAATGAATTAGCACTCCTCAATGAAGAAAAGAAAAAATGGGATTTGAAACTAAATGAGAGCTCTGATGTTCTCAAGGATGTGAAAGATAAAATAAATGAACATTTATATCAAAAAGATTCAATACAAAGAGAATATGAAACAAAAAGAGAAGCTTTTCGGAAAGCAGATGAAACTGCATTTAATATATATCGTCAATTAGAAAATATTGAAGAAGAGCTTAAGACAACTGAGAAAGAAATTTCAGACGCAAAAAGAGAGGTCTTACTCTTACAAAGCAAAAAGAGTGAATTAGAGAGGAAAAATATTCAAATAACACTAAGTTATGAACAAGAAAATATCAAACTAAATACTTATAACCAAGATCTGGAAACAAAAAAAAATGATTTAGCTCGGATTAATTCCGAAATAGGTCCTTTGATTTCAGAACAAATATTTAAAATTCGACCGATAGATGAAATAAAAGAGGATATATCAAAAATAGACAAAGAATTACTTAAATATTATGATGTTGATAATTCGATTCTAGTTGAAAAGGATCAGATAATAGCGTCTCTTAAGGAAATCTCAAAAAACCAGATAAATTTGGAAAAAGATATTAAAGCAGCGATTAAAGCAGAAAATAAGATGGAAAAAACCTATTACGATAAATTTAGTGTTTTACTTGAAAATCTCCAAAAGAGAGTTAATCAAAAATTTGAAGATTCCAAAATTAAATCTTATTGCTCTCTTGAAATAATAGGCGATATTGAAGATTTAGGTGTTGATATTAAAGCAGCAACTTCAAAAGAACAATTAAAATCATTTACAGCTCTTAGTGGAGGTCAAGTTTCTTTAATATCGATCTGTTTGATCTTATCTCTTCAGGAAATTAAACCTTCTCCTCTATGTTTGCTTGATGAACCTGGAATGTTCTTAGATGAAAAAAATTCTGAAGTTGCATATCAATTAATAAAAGCAACATTAGAACAAAATCCAATACAATTGTTTATGTTCTTGCCAAAATCTTCAAATTCATTGTTCTTACTTGCTGAAAAACTAATTGGAATTGCTAGAGTAGGAAAAAATGAAATATCTTCTGTATTTAAACCAAAAATTATTAAAGAGAAATAATGGACGATGATTAATGGAAGTTAATGATTTTTCTGTTGAATTAAATAAAAAGATTGAAAGTATTAAAACAAAAGTTCTTTCAGGGGAAATCTCACTTTTAGATATTGAATTAGTATCAATTTTTGAGAATTTAAAAGATTCTCTTAATATATATAATATTAATAATTATTCAATGACATACAAGAGTGCTTTTCAACTACTCAGTCAAAAATTTGAAGAATTAAAAATATTTCTTAGTTATTTAGATAACAAAGATAAATTTTTGGCATTTTTAAAAAAAAATCCAAAAGATACAGAAATCTTTCAATTATTTGAAGGTTGTTGGAGAGATCCTTTTACCGTTGACGCTTTATCTTTGAAATTTCTTGAATATTCGAAAGATCGATTAATTACTAAGAGAGGAGAACCCTTAGTAATCGAACCCATTGATAAAATTGAGACAAAAGAGAATTTTTTATTGGAACTACCTAGCGAGAAATTCACAGAAAAAATGCTAGCTTTTTATGAAAAAATTAAGAGTCGATTGCCATGCTTGTATGATGAGATCTTCATAGATGAACACGATCAATTGAAAATTTTTGAAAACTTTGTATTTCTTTTGCACCTGCTTCAGTTAGGTAAAATAAAGTATCAAAAAGAGACAAAATTTCTATATTTATAGAAGAGAGGAAATAAAAATGAATGAATTGACTGTTTTGATGCATTTACTTAGCAAAAAAATAAATAATTCTCAAATAGGAGCAACTGAAGAAGAAATCCTAAATGCATTAAATGTTAAAAACAAGAATAGAGCGATATATTTTCGAAATATGATTAAGAACCTATCTAATTACCTTGAACCATTAGGTCTTCAAGTCAGATTTAATCCTTTAAATTCTTTTTGGTATATTTCTTTCGATCCAGAAACAACTGAACTTTTTTCGACCAATCCATTTGAGGGAAACCCTAGATTAGCAGCAACATTATTTTGTACGTTAATAAGTTGTTTTAATAGTTCAGGGGAAACTACAATTCAAAAAATAAAAGAAATAAGGAAAAAAAAAGGAGTCTTAGAAGATCTTAGGGAATTAAAAAAAATGGGATTTGTCAATTTTGAAAGGAATTTAAATAAGGTAAGTTTAACTCCGTTAATTGGATATCTTATAGATTTAGAGAAACTTTTTCTAAAAATTGCTCTGAAATTGAAAAACTAAAAATTAGAGTAATATTAATTTATTAAAATTGATTTAGTGTTTTGTTGTAATTTCTAAAATCATTTCTGCGACTTGGTTATTATACGTTTCAATATCTTCAAATCCTTCTATGGTTTCACCACAAGTTATAAATGTGTCATTAATAGCTATTTTTCGTTTCTCGAAGAACTCAGCGATTTGTGTTTTCACCTCATCAAGTTTTTTCTCTACATCACCTTCTACCAAATCGATTTTATTAATACAGACAAAAATTTTATCTGGAAAAAATCTAACATCATTGAAAAACTCAAATTGGGGCTTAAGATCTCTATCTAGTGAGAACACAGCTATAATCTGTGTTGCAATACGGGAGATTGTTATTATACCCATTTTAACTACAGCACGTGCTCGGTCACCCCCAGGTGCAAAGATCGTATGGGCTTTATTAGTTGCATCTTCTCTAAAAACAATTCGGTTTGGATGGATTGTTTTTGTTTCTTTTTCGTCAAGAGCATCCTCTTTTTCTCCTCCTGGAACTGTAGCTTCTCCAGAGAAGTCAGCCTTGACGACTGAACATTTTGTTCCACCTTTAACTTTCTCAATGTCGCCTTTTTTTAAGTATCTTACAAATAATCGTAAAATACTAGTTTTTCCAACACTCACATCACCCAGGAGTCCAATATTTACCATTCTCTAAGCTTCACCTTCTAATAATTTGTTTAAAAGTAATTCATAATCAGGTATTAAAAATTGTTCAAGTAAAGCATTGTTGTGAGCATGAATAAGCGCTATTAATACTTCCTTTATATTCTTTACATTTTTTGAATATTTAATTAAATTATCTGGGGTAGGCTCTCCATTAAAATCGCTTGGTTGCTCATCAAATCCAAATTTTGCAAGTTCTGGTAATGCATTAAAAAACCCAAAAGCAGAATATCCTTGGTATTGGAAAAAAACAAAAAACCTAGTCTTAATATTCTTAATAATTTGAGATAAATACGCTGAGGGGTAAATTTCTCCTAATATTAAATCTTCGTCTTGTTTAATTACAAAATAAGGAGAGATAGGAGATATTTGCGACCCATACATTTCTTTTGGGGGTATAGAAATGAATGGTAGTTTTTCAGAGACAATGGTCCATAGATCTTCTCTTTTCTTTTCTAATAAGATCTCTTTTATTTCATCATATGCGAAATAAAAATCTGCTTGTAGTGCTAATAATGAGCTTAAATAAACAGATATTGAAGCAAAAGTAGCTTCTAAAACTGGTCTTCTTCCACCATTGGCTTCTGAGGGTTTTGCAGCACCCTTCCAAGCTCTTAATCCTGAATAGGCAAATGATTTTACATCAAAAAAAGCTCCTGAAAGAAATAGGAAAGAAGGTGCTTCACCTTTTTCGCCAGTTAAAAAATCAAAAGATTTATTGATTAAAACGCTCTCTAATTTTTCATCATGAAATTTCGAATGAATTACTGGCATTTGTAGCCAAGATTTTTTCTTTGCCATACTTAATGCATCCCTTATGGTAAATTGGTTAAAATAAATAAGAATTGCTGTATAATTAATTTTTCCTATTTTAATTAAACAATATAATATCTTAATATAATATCTAGTATATTAAAAGTATCAGCTTAATTGAGTGTTTCTTAATGTTCTGACAACACTAAGATTTTATTTAACTATCCAAATGGATTTCTTTGGCTAGAAGTTCTCTCATTTTTGAAGTAATTGTATCATATTCTTTTATAGATCTCAATTCTGTAATTGTCATATTTTCAATGAATTCAGTTTTCTTAAAGTAGCCATATTCTAAGCTTAAATTTGGGTTATTTTCTTTTATTTTTATAAGAGCCCCTTTTAAAAAGATACGGATAAAATCTTCAGAAGTTTCTTTAATCGATCTCTTCTCAGGATTGATAAATTTAATCTCAACCCTATTAAAATCATAAAAATTTAGAATACATAATAACTCTTCATCTTTTTCCTTACTTTTAGAAAATATTTTTCTTTTTATATTTGTTCCTTCAACTTTTTCTTTTGAAATTTCTTCTATGAAATAATCTTCTTCAATTGGTTTATCTGCTTTTTTAATTAATGTTTTTGAGTAAATTTCGTCTGCACTATGAAATGATTTACCTGAAATGAGAGAATTCAAGAAATTCAAAACATCTCTTAATTCACTTATTTCTAATTTTAATTCTTCAAATTGTTCTTTTTTTTTGTAATAAATATTCTGTAATTTGCTCAGTATATGTGAAAGTTTCTCAATTTCATTTTCAGTGTCTTTAGGATCCATTGATTTCATATATGTTTTAAAAGAACTTAAATTTATTTAAAAATTAGTGCTATAGAATAGTTAAGTAATTTATTTTAATGTGAGAATAAAATGGAATCAATGATAATAACTCCTAATTCAAAAGACCCAGAAGTCCAAATCCTTTCTAAAGAATTTGAAAAACGTGGTTGTAAAGTTCAATACTTTATTCCATCCACAATTAAGGTAGAGATTGGTTTCCAACGTAATTTTTACAAGCAATTTGAATTTCTTGAGCCTAAAGCCGCTCTTATAAGAGGATTTGGAGCAGCAGCTACTCAAAAAATATTTTTTAGACTTGATATTTTAAGAGCAATAGAAGAATATGATGTTAAGTTAATTAATTCTAGAGAATCATTAGAGATTGCTAGCGACAAATTTCTAACTTCGGTTTTTTTAGAAAATTACAACATTCCTACACCAAAAACGATAATTTGTGAAGATCCACATAAAGCTTTAGAAGCTTTTGATGAATTGGGAGGTGATTG
>JBHLPN010000423.1:0-2594 GCA_048939445.1 Promethearchaeota archaeon
GCTGGCATAATTATAAGGAATATCGGAATCATATCTCGTGCTTCAGGTCCAACAAATAAAAAATTATATAAAACTAATACAAAGCTTATAATGTCCGAGATGATTAATGAAGCAATCAAACCTCTCTCAGATGTATTCATACTTTTCATAAAATTTCACGATTTTCCTTCTTTTTAATTAAAGCTTGTATCTTTATCAATTCTTAATTTAATTAAATAAGCTAGATTCATCGTTAATGAAAGTCCTGTGAATAAACCGCAAAGGAAATCGATAAGTGTACCTGCTCCACTAAATCTATCTAATAAAATAGCGATTGTTAAAGAGAACATACCAATAGCGATCATTATTTTCTTATTCTTACTAAATAACATCTATTCATTGCCTATTTTTTTTTAAACCTAAATTGAACTAATTGAGATATTTTAAATTTGATTACCTAAAATGGACTAAGAGAATAAATTATGAATTTGATTTTTCTTCTCTTATCCAGTGGAACTTTCTTAAGTCCCAATAATATAATAGAAAAGAATCTATTTAAAGCTTTGTATCGCAAAGCACTTTATGGGTTTAAATTGTAAAAATGTACTTCCAAATGCTAATAATATGAAATTTTTAAATGATCTTAAGTATCTAAACATATCTAAAAATAGAAATATATTAAAAAGCTAGAGAATTAAACTAAAAAGCCGCAATAGAAGTGAGATATTAAATTTTCCTACATACTAACTCTCCTTTTCCAATTGGGACGATTAAAGCATCAACTCGCTCATCAGCTAGAGCCTTATCTAACATTGGTTTCAAAGTTTTATAATGGTTAATAGCATTATCAGCAACTAAGATTCCACCCTCAATCATGTTTGGTATAACAAGATCATAACAATCTTCATATACTTCTTTCTCTGCATCTAAGAAACAAAATGATACATTTTTATAATCAGGAATATAATCTCTAGCATCACCCTCTATTAATTCTATTATATCTTTTAAATTAGTTAATTCAAAAGTCTCTCTTGCTAAATCTACTTTTTCTTTTAAAATTTCAAAAGTAATTAATTTATTTCCATTAAGTTGGCACGCAAGAGCTATCCATAATGCAGAATATCCTCCACTTGTACCAATTTCTAAAAATACTCCTTTTGGGGCACTTGCGGCTAAAATTGAAATAAATCTACCTGTTTCAGGGGGAATTTGACGGAGTCTTTCCATTCTCGCGGTTCCGTCTATTCTATCCCGTGAATCTAATTCTTCTAAATATTCCATTCGTTTCTTTATAGATACTGGTATCTTATGAAACATTTTCAATCAAATTAAAGTTTGATTAGTCTTTAAATTCTAATTTTAAAAAAAGAAAAATAATTAATAAAAGAATTTATTGAATATTCAAACCTGTCATTCTTTCACTAATCTCCCATAATTGCTTAGCTTTTTCTTTATTGTAAGATTCTTCAGAGGATTGTCTTGGTTCTTTATTTATGAAATATTTCCCTGTTATTCCAACCACTCCTGGTGATGATGCTAAGTATATTGAAGTTTCAGCTCCCTTTTCTGGGCTTTTAAAAAAGGCTTTGGCAAATGCTTGACTAAATTTAGATTGATCTCGACCCAGATTAGTATTCACGACACCAGGATGAACCGCATTAGCAATTACTCCACTTCCCTCTAGTCTTCTACTTAATTCATAGGTAAATAACATCTCTGCTAATTTTGAAATACCATATACTTTAAATAAACTATATTTCTTGTTTTCACTCTGAAGATCACTAAAATCAATTTTTGCTCGTTTGTGTGCTGCTGAAGTAACAATAATAATACGACTTGGAGCACTTTTTTTTAAAACATCAAGTAATAGATTAGTTAATAAAAATGGTGCAAGAAGATGCACAGCAAAATTCATTTCGAATCCATCAACAGATTTTACTCTTTTCTTAAGCATTACACCAGCATTATTAATTAGTACATGTAGATTCTGATATTTTTTCCTAAATTCATTAACAAGTTTTCGGATTTGATCTTGAGAAGATAAATCACAGATTAATAAATCCACATTTTTATTCCCAGATTCTTTAATTATCTCTTCTCGCGCTACTTCTCCACGTTCTTTATTACGACAAACTATCACGATGTTAGCACTCATTTTCGCTAAGCCTATTGCAGTAGCTTTTCCTATTCCTGAATTTGCCCCTGTAATCATACAAATTTTTCCTTTCATACTCATAATCTACAGCTCCATCGATTTATAAATATTTAAGTTATATATTTACAATTTTCTTGATTTATTAAATGATCTTATTATTTTTCAAAAAGAAGAATAAGGTGATTTGATAAATGCAAAAATAATTATTTAAACGTATTTATTACAATTTGAAACATAACTTCTAAAAATTAAATTTACACTTGAATGAAAAAGGAGAATTTTTTTATATGAAATTATTACGTACACCCGATGGGAGGTTTAGGGACCTACCAGACTTTCCATTCAAGCCTAATTATATAGAAATTGACGAAATCAGAATTCACTATGTCGATGAAGGTCCCAAGGATGCTGAAATTGTATTGCTTATGCATGGGGAACCCTCATGGTCATATTTATATAG
>JBHLPN010000424.1:0-2592 GCA_048939445.1 Promethearchaeota archaeon
ATATAGGAAACTATACTTTAGAAGTATGGTTTAATGGGACATTCATATATTCTAGTCCAAACAATATTTATAATCAATACGATTTTTACTTATCCAACGTCAATAATTTTTCAATTGCCGTTATGGCTGATTATCAGTTAAGAGTTTATGATCCTAACCAAATAGATATATATTTATGGATTAATGGTATTGCTACATTGCCAACTTATTATTATTGGGACGGAAATTATCCTGAACAATTCTATCGTGGAGAAATTATAAATTTTACGGTATATATTGCCCAAATAGGCATGGCAGTTGATAATGGTGATGCAAGAATTTATAATATTTACAATAACTCGTATCTTTTAGATAGCTACCCTTATAATGGTTCTGAATTACCTCCAGGATATCATTCATTTTTAATAAATACAAGTATGTGGCATGGGGGACTTCATTATATTAAAGTAAATTGGTCTAGTTATCCAACATTCAATACTACATATATAATACTAAATGAACCAGTTACAATATCTACCTTTATTAATCCAAACAATATAATTTTAAGGAATGTTGACACCTTTATTGTTTCAGGAACTGTTCAAGAAAGTGGAGTTCCTTTGAGAGGTTTAAGATTGAATATTGCCTTACATGATAAGTTGGGTACTGATGTTTCTACATGGTATTTAGTGGGATCTCAAATTTTAACTATCAACAATGACGGCTCTTATCAATTCTTCAATGCAATTGATCTCTCTTGCCCCCAAGGTGAATATTATTTAAACATTTCCTTTACAGGGGCTATAGACGCTCCAGGTATCTTTCAAACAGATTATATGGTTCATAGTAGCTCTTTAATTTTTATAAATGTTACAGCAGGTACTTATATTATAGGAAATTATGAGACTAACGTTTATAAAGATATTTGGTATTATGGTGATGATTGCTATGTATATGGAACTCTTTATTGGGATAATGGAACCGCAATGGGGGGTATGGAAATTAATGTAACTATTAGAAATGGAAATGGTGATATACTAGCAACTAAAACAACGGTTACTCTTGGTAATGGATTTTTTAATGTGACCTTTATAGTTGGAAATTGGAAAGAAGATACCAATATTTGGGTCAATTTCTACCCTGATGATCCTGATAATTTTGGCATTCCTAATGGCCTTTATATAATTGCTACGAAACAAGAAGTATTTAGACTAATTTAATGAATAGAAAAAGGGTGAAAAATAAATAAATGAAAAAATTCAAGATTGCCAACTATACTTTTAAAAATTCTAGGGTTTTGGGAGTCCTTATTATTTTTCTATTATTTTTAATTAATTTTACTTTCTTTCCAAATTTTTTTTTAATAACAAATCACTCTAGACCCGAATATAAGCCTAACATGTCTGGTTGGTTTTGGGCAACATTAGATCTTACAAATCCTAGTGAAGTAAATAATACAAGATTTTATCATTATTCAACCATCTCTATTAAAGGACGTCTTTATAACGAGTTTAATGAATCTATTGATACTTCTGGAGTTAATGTAGCAATTGAGGTTGATGATTTTATTGATATGAGATATACAAATACAACAGTAACAAATGGGTATTTTACTATTCGTTATACAATTGATCCATTTCTAGATGTATATTCAAGCCATAAAATAGAAGTCAATGTAACTGATCCAGAGCCAGGGGGTCCTGACAGTGAAATTATATATCACCACTTCTATATGATTAATGTCAGTGCCACTTCTGACTTTGATATTACTTCTCATGATGACACTTCTACGCCTAAATTAACTGAAGAATATTTTAATTTAAATGGATACTTAAATTATGATAATGGTTTAGGTATTCCTGGAGCAATTGTTAATTATTATTGGATTGCAGGGGCTACAATTATCTCTCAAGGCTCTTTTCCCACTGATGTTTCAGGTTCACTTATGAATTTAAAAGTCCCTATTACATCTGAGAGTTATTTAACTCTTAAATTCAATTACTCAGATCCTCCAGAAGTAGATTATTCTGAAGATTTCATATCTAATATAAAAGTATTTTCGGATATTACATGGGATTTGGATATTGATTACACAACCACAGAAGGCGCTATGTATTCTCTAACTGGGACTTTGTATTCTATTACTGATCCTTCTTTAAGAATAAATAATAGAGAAATCTTCATTTATTACAATGGAACTATTGTAGATACGGTAACGACCGGCCCCGATGGAACATTTGCTTCTAGTTTTCAAGTTCCTCAAGGAAATGGAACTGCATCAATTCAAGTTCAGCTAAATGAATTTGTGGTAACAAAAGACATTAGATCACCTCTACAATATATTATAGTTGAATCTGCACCTCCATTACTCCCAGGAGGAGGAGGATTGCCTCCATTTCTTCTATTCTCCCTAATATTTTTTCCAATTTTAGCAGGTATTATAGCAGGTCTGGCTGTATATGGATTTAAGTATTACAAAAAACAAGAAGAAACGTCTCGGGTGGTAAATTTGCCGCTTGAATCAAAAATCAAAAATCTTAAAATTCTTAAAGATTCTGGAAGATTAGAAGAATCAATATCATATTTATTTAATGCTATTTATATGGATTTAAT
>JBHLPN010000129.1:0-8178 GCA_048939445.1 Promethearchaeota archaeon
GACCTAGACGGAACACTTTATTTTAAAGGAACTCCGATTCCTGGGGCTATTGAAACACTTGAAAGACTTCGTGAAATAGGCTTGAAATTTCTGTTTTTTACAAATACTGATAGTAAATCCCCTAGAACAGTATTAAAAATATTGCTAGATTATGGATTCTCGATCAATGAGGATGAGATTTTTACACCAATTATTGCTTTAAAAGAATTTTTATCCAAATACTCTACCAAAAAGTCTTATTTCATTACAACTTCAGAAGTTGAGAAGGAATTCCAAGAAATGCTTAAAGTGCAAGTTAATGAAATACCGGATTTTGTAGTTTTAGGTGATTTTCATGATAATTGGGATGTTAATCGGTTAAATTTAGGGTTTAAATATGTACTTAAGGGTGCAAAACTTCTTGGAACGCAAGGTAATAAATATTATCTTGATCGCCATGGTGAACCTGTTATAGATACTGGTTCTTTTGTGCAAATGATTGCTGACGCCGCAAATGTGAAACCAAAAATATTTGGAAAGCCTTCAAAAGAATATTTTTTACAAGCTTTAAAAAAATTAAATTTTACTCCTGATGAAGCTCTTGTAGTTGGTGATGATCTGGAATCTGATATTCAAGGCGCTGTTAATGCGGGAATTAAGGGAATTTTAGTAAAAACAGGTAAAGGGCAATATTTTGAATCTGGTAAAACAGAAATTAAGCCCTTCTCAGTAATTGATTCATTTAATTCTTTAATAGATCTTATTTTAGAATGAGATTTTTTACAAGTTTTAAGATTTATATAAAATGTAAGACAAAGTTACTAACCTATAAAATAAATCTTTTAAAACATAAATAGACCAATTTTTGTTATTGTCTTCTAGTAATTGAGCAATCTATTTTAACAATAAGATTTATATATAGTTTTTAAGTTATGAATCATAGAAAATTAATTTAACTTAAAAATGAGATGTGTAATCCATGGCTTTAAAAGAATATTTTGTTCGAGATCTAGTGATTAATGATGAATACGGGATAATTAACTCAAATGCTACAATTCAAGACGCCGCGAAAAAGATGAAAGAATTAGGGGTTCCAGATTTAGTAGTAGTTGAAGGTGAAAATCAGGAAGTCCTCGGGGTTATTGCAGACTTTGATATTGTACAAAATGCTGTAGCAGAAGGGATAGATGTAAAAACTGAGAAAGTAGTTTCTGTAATGTATAAAATATCTCCAGTGAATTTAGATACACCAGTTACCGATGCATTTACGAGAATGCGTGATTTAAACGTAAATGTGGTACCAGTTGTTGAAAATGAAAAACTTGTGGGAGTATGTTCTATTCATGATTGTTGGAGTTTCATACCTGATCAAACTGTAGATGAAATTGGTCTAATTCCTGTAAGAAATACGAAAGCAGCAGAATTCTGGTTTGGTAGCGTTTGTGCGATTATAGCATTCACTTTAGGAATAATTCTGCCGCTTGCCGGAATTTTTGGATTTTTTACAGGGAAATACAGTGATCTTATGAGTTTACTTGGTATGGGACCAATCGTAGGAGATCCAACATTATTTTTCACTTTATTTGATGTACGAGGCATAGGGGTTTTAATGCCTTTTTTTAACTTAAATGATCCAATATGGCTTGTAATTGGTATATTTAGTATTCTTACGTTGATATTCGGAATAATAGGGTTATTTGCAATAATCTATACAAGTTTTTCTGATACCAGAAATCTGCAAACAGGATGGATAATAAGGACTATTATACCTGGATTAGCTGTTTTCTTTATTTCTTTTGAATGGATTCTATTTGGAATAGCATTCGCAATTACGACTCCACAACCAATCATTACTATTGATCCTCTAGGATTGACAATGTCAATTATTTCGATGATTTTATTTCTGTTAGCTATATATCGAGACTACATTTTTCGTAGCGAAGAAGGATCAAAAGTTAAAACGAGTGAGGTGTCAAAATAAAAGATGCCCCGCGGTGGTGGCGGTGGATTTAGAGGTGGAGGATTTAGAGGCGGTGGGTTCGGCGGTGGATTTAGAGGTGGGGGGTTTCGAGGAGGTCCTGGTGCATTTAGAGGTGGATATCGTGGAGGTGGAAGACCTTTTGGAAGAACTGGTGCCACTAGAATAACATCAAGATCTCCAGGGGGGCCTTATTCACATAGATATTATGGACCGCATCGTAGATTTTTTAGACCATATTGGTGGTATTATCGACCATGGTATTGGAGATGGTGGTATTCGCCTTGGTGGGCAGGACATTGGTATAGACCCTGGTATTATAGCCCTGTTTATGTTGGAGGGGGTATAATATTTATGATTGTTCTTGCTTTGGTAATTCTCCCTGTAGCAGGTGTAGCATTTTGGTTTCCATTTAGCAACGCAGATTCGAATGGCTATGTGAATTATAGATCTACTGAAACATTATATTTCAATGAATTTTGGTATGAATATGAATATATTGAAGCAGGACAATCAATTACATACTCTGTTCAATCTTCATATAGTGATATAACTTTTGCTCTCTGGAATCAACCATTTGAATATATACCAGAAACGACTAAATACATTGATGTTATGATATCAGAAACTATTAACCCTGATAATTTTTGGATTGACTGGTTATTTCTTAGATCGGGGTCATCGATACAATATTATTTTAATGCATCTAATGAAATTGATTTCTATATCGCAGATGGTTATGAATTCTATAACTGGTATTATTATGATTCTCCAATTCCCACAAGTGAATATACTAATCAAAGTAGTGGAATTATTAGTATTACTTCTACTAATGATTATTTTCTAGTATGGGAAAACAACGAGATATCATCAATTGATATTGATTATATAATAAATTACACAGCTACAAATGTACCTGATTTTAGTGTTACATATGAAACACAAGAGGGGGTTACTTCACACTCTGGTACATTTTCGGTCCCAACTCCAGGAAATTGGTATTTCTTTATCTATTTTGATCCTATGATTTCACCAGATGAATCTACAACAATTACATTTGATGTAACGTATGATACGGGTGTTACTTATCAACAGAGCTGGCTCGACGTTCAATGGATTTTAATTATTATTCTTGTGGTTGTTGTTATTATAATAATAGCCGCAGTTGTTGCAAGAAGAGGGCAAAAAAAATTGAAACTTAAAGCACCAACAACACCGGAACAAAAAAAAGTATCGCCATATAAAACCGCTCCTCCAGAAATTGCTAAAGAAGAAATTAAGTGTACACGTTGTAATGCACCGATTAAACCTGATGCAAAATTTTGTCCTAAATGTGGAGGAAAAATAGAAGGTAGGCAAGTTGGTGTCCCTTCAATAATTACTCCTGCTAAAGCAAAAACATGTTCTTTATGTGGGAGTAAACTTACTGGAACAGAAAATTTCTGTAAATGGTGTGGCACTAAAATAGAACAATAATTAACTTAATTTTAAAATTTTTTTTTTATTTTTAACATAAGAAAAAGTTTATTCTGCTTCTTGAGTGGGTGTTTCAGTTGCAGTATTCTTAGAAGAACTATAACTACCTTTTACTTCATTAAGATCAACAGTTACTACCGTATGACCTAAATGCTTTTTTTCAAATTTCTTGATTTCTGCTAGATTAACAGGATTACCTGGATGAATAACAATATATGTTCTGCATTTTATACAAGCACGAACTCGAATACTCATAATTATCATCCATACTTTTTTTTTATATTATATAAAAAATTAATTATTATATACGTGGTTGTCCAACTATTTAAAAATAATAAATATATTTCAAATTTTTGGTTTCATTCTAAAATTGTTGTATGATAACGTACATAAATTTTCATTAAAATTTTGTATAAATTACAAGATATGAATAACTTTTCTGTTTAATTAAATTAAATTTCCATCAAGCTTGGAATTGTAGAATCAAACAAATCTTTCATTTTCTCAACATCAAGCATAAGACTGTGTTTTCTTAAGCCTTTTATTCTAATATTTGGACTAGATTTTAAAACGCCAATTTTGTTAATTTCAACACCAAATTGTTTCGAAATTTCTAAGATGGTATCAAAATCCTTAGGATCCGTTTCTATTATGAATCTCCCCACTGATTCGCTAAATAGAAACTCATCATCCCTTATTTTCTCACTATAACTGTTTGAAAAATCCAAATCTGCCCCTAATTTGTTCTTGAAGCACATTTCTGCAATCGTAATAATGAATCCACCCTTATTGACATCGTGATTAGCCTTTACAAGATTTTTTTTATATAACTCAAGAAGAAAATCCCAAGTTGCTTTAACATTTCTCTCATCAACCTTAGGAGGCTTTCCACCTTCAATATTATAAATTACTGAATGATATTCAGAACCTCCTAATTCTGCTTTAGTTTCACCAATAAGAAAGATATCATCTCCTGCATTCTTAAATGGAAGAGTAATGATATTTTCTTCACCTTCAATGAGCCCTACAATCATTATTGTAGGTGTTGCTTTAATTGCAGTCTTTTTGACCTCATCTTCATTATAGAAAGATACGTTGCCCCCTACAATAGGAATTCTCATGTTTCTACAAAAATCGTTCATTCCTTCAACAGCTTGAGAAAAATACCAAAAAGATTCTGGTATTTCAGGGTTTCCAAAGTTACAACAGTTTACCATTGCCATTGGTTTTGCTCCATTTGCTAATACATTCCCACACTCTTCAACTAATCCTCCTTTAGCTCCTTCGTAAGGATCCAGAAAACAGTGTTTTGAATTGATACCTACACTCGCAGCTATGAATTTATCTGTACCTATTATTCTTAAAACACCTGAATCCCCTTCTCCACATTTTACAACTGACCTAACGCCTACTTCATGATCATATTGCCGATAGACCCATTCTTTACTACAAATATTTTCAGATGCTATTAACTTATAGATAATTTCCTCTAATCCTAAATTTGGTTCTGGTGTTTTTAGAGATAACAATTCATCTAAATATAATGGTCGTTTTTCTTGCCTTTTAAATGTAGGTGATTCTGAGAGGGCTTTCGAGGGGATATTTACAACAAGGTTATCATTATTATATACTTTAAGAACCTTCGAATCATCAGTCCTCCCTATTACAGCAAAATTCATTTCATATTTTCTAAATATATTGAGAACTGTCTCTAAACCCTCAGGTTTAACGATGAAAGCCATGCGTTCCTGTGATTCTGAGAGCATAATTTCATAAGAAGTCATTCCTGGTTCTCTAGTAAAAATTTTCTTCAAATCTACTTTTGCTCCAGTATTTCCATCGCCAGTTAATTCACTTGTTGCACATGTAAGTCCCCCTCCACCAAGATCTTTCAGACCTCTAACAAAACCAGTTTTAACTGCTTCTAAAGTGGCTTCAATAATCATTTTTTTAGTGAATGGATCACCAATTTGAACAGCAGGGCGATCTGCTTCAGAAATTTCAGTTAGAGTACGAGATGCAAATGTTACTCCATGAATCCCATCTCTACCAGTGGATCCCCCCATTAGGATTACATAATCACCAGGATTATAAGCTCTACTAGGAGCATGTTCAAAATCTTCAATTGTCCCTAAACCTATACAAGCAACGTTTACTAAACAATTGCTTTCAAAACTATCATCAAATTCTACTTCTCCTCCTATTGTAGGAATTCCTGTGCAATTACCATAATCAGCTATACCTTTAACAACATATTTAAATAACCATTGGGAATGTGGATTATTTTTTAATGTTCCAAATCTCAGAGGATCTAATAATGCAATTGGTCGTACTCCCATACAAAGAATATCCCTTATTATACCACCAATACCAGTAGCTGCCCCATGGTATGGTTCAATCGCAGAGGGATGATTGTGAGATTCAATTCGAAATGCTAAAGCATATCCATCTCCTATATCAATAACTCCAGCATCTTGTCCAGGACCTGCCAAGACATAATCGTAATTTGTTTCAGCATCCTCAAATAATCGTAGTTTTGGACGTGACGATTTATAAGAGCAATGTTCACTCCACATAACGTCAAACATGCCTAATTCAGTGATATTCGGTTCTCTCTTTAATAAACCTTTAACTTTGTCAAACTCTTCCCCTGTCATCTCTACTTCAGCATCTACTCCATTAAGCTTAACCCTTGTCATTAAGGCACCCTCCTTTTAATAAATTCAATCATGGAATTAAAAAATAATTTCCCATGCTCAGTACCCTTTGGACTTAATATTGCTTCTGATGCACGTTCAGGATGAGGCATTAATCCAATACAATTTTGTTCTAAGTTACAGATTCCTGCAATATTTTCTAAAGAACCATTTGGATTTGCTTCTTCTGTTAACTCACCTTTTTCAGTAGAATATCTGAATACAATTTGGTTGTTTTCTTCTAATTCTTTTAGGTTATCTGTATAATATCGCCCTTCTCCATGAGCAATAGGAATAGCAAGTATATCACCTAAAATCATTTTATTCGTAAATGCAGTTCTGTTATTCTCGACTTTAAGATTTACCCATTTACAAACAAACTTGAGGGAATGGTTTTGCAGTAATGCACCTGGAAGAAATTGAGCCTCTGTTAAAACCTGAAATCCATTACAAATTCCAATTACAGGCCTTCCATCTTTTAACATTATTTTTGCTTCATCAATTGCTGGGCTATGAGCAGCAATAATTCCTGCTCTCAAATAATCTCCAAATGCAAATCCTCCAGGTAATACTACACCATCATATTCCTGTTCTTTAAAGTGATTATGCCATACTAAATCGGCATTAACATTAATTACATCATTTAGAACGTGTATAGTATCTAAATCGCAATTAGCACCCGGAAATTGGATTACAGCTATTTTAATATTCATGATTTTGATACTTTCAAAATAGTTAGATTTTGAGTTACTGGGTTAAAAATTCGTAAATCATTACACATTTTTTCTACTATTTCCTTGGCTTCATCTTCATTATCAGCTTTAAGATAAATTCTTAAAAATTGTCCTGAACGGACATTGAAAACCATATCATAACCTTTTTTTGCTAAAAGGTCTTTTTGGATTGTTGTACCAACAGGGTCTTTTGCTGCTGGTTTATTCATTAAAGTTATTTCTACCTCAAATTCTTGGGGAGCCATATGTAAAGAAAAGAAGTTGTATATATTTTTATTAATTCTTATTAACTTAAAAATAATGTCCCTCGACAAAAACGATAAGAACTTAATATTCCTCTATTTAATTAAATCAATTCAATCAGTTTAATAACTTCTTTTCTAATTCAAGCCATTATAATTGAAAATAAGAATAAGATGGTAAAAATTAGCAGAAATTTATGAATTTTAACTTTTTTCTAATAATTAAGAATCATACATATCCTATACTTATAATTACCGCAACAATTAAAGCAAGTAGGCCGAATAATAAAGCAAATCGACTCCGTTTGGGTATGACAGTGCTCTTTGAATCCTCATTTTTTTCTCTGCGATAACTTTCAACGTCTAAGATTAGATATGCAAAACTGAGAATAAATAATATAATATCAATAAATAATAGAATTAAAAACAGCATAATACAATAGAATACTACGATGTAATATTTAAATTTTTCTTAAATGCTATAAATAATTGGCTTGCTTTAAATTTTTATAAATCCTTTCTTTAACTTCTGAAATTTCTGCTTTAAATTTCAGTCCAGTAATCTTTTTATAGCTTCGCATGTATCTTTTTGCTAATTCTATTTTGATATCTTCCGAAATAGGGGGAATATTTTCATCTGGTTTAATATCTGGAAATATTTTGGGGTACGTTTCCATAAGCCATCCTCTAAATATTTCTTTATCTAATATATCGGGATCATCTCCTTTATCATACTTTTCAGTATAAGTATCGAGGATCCAGAAACGTGATGAATCTTGAGTATGAATCTCATCAATTACCATTAATTCACCTTCTTTTAACCCAAATTCATATTTGGTGTCAACTAAAATAAGACCATTCTTTTCACAATAATCTTGTCCGAATTTAAATAATTTAAGTGCGGCTTCTTCCATTTGCTCATACACATCCCTTTCAACCAATTCTAGTTTTAGGATATCATCTTTCGACAGGTAAATGTCATGCCCTGATTCTGCCTTTGTAGATGGAGTTATTATTACATCATCAAATTTTTGATTTTTTTTCATTCCGTTTGGAGGCATTATACCAGAAGT